>JAFIHQ010000083.1 GCA_017849315.1 Treponema sp. | reverse complement strand
GCCCCTAAGGCCCACTTCCTCGTAAGCCTCCCTGATGACCGAAAGGCTGCCGTCTATCGCCTGGGGCCCGGCATGATGATCTACGAGCGAAGTCACTCCGCAGAAAAGCGCTTCCGAACAAGCAGCAAGTGCGCTTGCCTTGAGTATTGGCACGTCGATCGCCATATCGAGCCGCCACCACAGGTGTTGTAGAATTTGGACAAAGTCCTTGGAAGGAGCTATTGGGACGTCGATTCCACGCGCCAAGGCCGAGTAGATGTGAGTGTGAGCACATACAAGCCCTGGGGAAAGGTACCCACCAGAACCAACCTTCTGTGCATTAGGAAATTCGTGCGCCAGGTTCTTTCCAACTTTTGCGACCGTTCCGGCACGAGGACCACCTTCTTCCGGGCCATACGCAACGACGTCGACAGGTTCAGAGACCGCCGGCGGGTTAAACGACAGCACTTTGACATTTTCAAACAGTATCATCGCTGCTCCTCCACGAGATAGAAGTGATGCCTAAAGACTTCTCTTGCAAGCGCGATCATGTTCTTAGCCGCCGGAATCGAGGCAGCCCCATTCCAGGAAGCATAATCCAGGGTCATGACTGCTGCGCCAGGGGTAAGTCTAAGCGCAAGGCTCACAGGTTCGCGCGCCGCAAAAATAAAGGCAAAACCAGCGTTGGTCGACACCTTGAGGTCTTCGATATTGTCAAAGAGCGTGGGTTTACCATGGAAGGGCTCACCTTCATAAGGGCAGAAAAGCCCACAGTTGCCGCACTCATTGCAGAGTCGGTCAATGTGCAGGATCTGCGCCCCCTGCGAAAAGGGTAGGCCCGTCTCCAGGTAAAGATTGGCTCTGTTCGGGCAGACCTCTACACAGCGCAAACAGGCTGAGTCGCAGGAAAGACAGCGCTCTGCCTCGCGGGATGCAAAATCTGGATCGTCAAAAGGCAAGGACGAAATCATCTCTCCACGTTTTGCAAGCTTTGCCTTGTCGATCGGAGCCGGAATGTAGTCTGAAGTTGGAGCCGCAATGCCGGCTTTTGCAAGAATGGCCATGGCTGCTTTGCGCCCGTCTGCCTCTGCAGCGATAATGGAAGCGGGTCCCCTTCGGGCATCGCCACCTACATAAACGCCAGGGACGTTCGTTTCCATCGTCTGGCCATCTACCGAAGGAAGGCCGTTCTTATCAAGTTTGACACCGAGGTCTGCCAGGTATTCAAGCTCGGGCTCTTCACCAATGGCCGCCACAACGAGGTCGCAGGGCACTTCGATGGTTTTGTCCGTAGGCACAGGTTTTCGGCGGCCGGAAGCGTCTTTCTCGCCTAAAGCCATCGTACGGAGCACGAGGGTTCCAGGTTTTGCCGCTTCAGGTAGGGTGAGTTCCAAAAGACCTTTCGATTCTGCCAAAGCAGATTCCAATTCTTCCCTGTCCGCAGGCATTTCTTTTCTCGTTCTGCGGTAGGAAAGAACCACGGACTCGACACCGGGGAGCCTTGCCGCAACCCGTACCGCGTCGCACGCCGTGTTTCCGCCACCCGCCACGACGACATGCTTGACTCCTTCAAATACCTTGCCCGCCACATCGGGGCCTGAATCGAGCGCCATATTGAAGCGATGCAAGAACTCGAGCGCGTCTATGACTTCGCAGCCGGAGCCCTCCAGTTTGAGGACTTTGGACTTGCTGGCGCCGGTGCCAAAGAAGAAGCTCGTAAAGCCTTCGTTTTTGAGGGCCTCGAGCGATGGCGCTGGTTTGCCAGTCACAAAGTTGACGCCCAAGGCCCGCACGCGGTCTATGTCTTCGGCCAGTTCCTTGTGTTCGATTCTGAATCGCGGGATGACCACACTGGGTACGCCACCAATAATAGGCTCTTGTTCATAAACTGTTACAGGGTAACCAGATAAAGCAAGATAATATGCACATGCCAAACCTGCCGGGCCTGCGCCGATAACAGCGGTTTTGCCAAATCCTGTTTTGGCAGCTCCGATTACTTGGGCAGGGAGCTTTGCCGCCCGAGCGGCGCTCAGTTTGACATCCCTGATTCTGACAGGGCCTTCGTAGTCCACACGTGAGCAGTGCTCCTGGCAGACGTGGTCGCAGAGCACACCGGTAGTGTGTGCAAGGGGGTTGTCGGACAGAATTGTGGCCAAGGCTTGCTCGCCGTTGCCCTCGCCTTGTGCCGCAATATACGCCGGCACCTTCTGGTTCACCGGGCACGCCTCGATGCACGGCGCCGCAAAACAGTCAAAAAGCGGCAGCTTGCGCGCGATAGACGCGGTGCCGGCCTTCCAATCCTGCCTGTACCAAGGCGCCACAAGCGCTGCGTCCGCCACCTGGGCGAGGGCAACGGCGTCCACAGCGTCCGGCATCATGGGCAGGGCGCTTACCACCTGCTTTGCGATTGAGCTAAGCCGCAAATAACCACCTGGCTTTAAAATATCCGTAGCCACCGTGAGCGGCCCCAGCCCCGCCTTCACTAAGTCTGCCGCATTAAGCGCGCTCACCCCGCCACAGAAAGAAAACCGCTGCCCAAAGTCCGGCACCGCCTGCGCAAGATTCGCAGCCAGCCGAACCGTAATCGGGAAGAGCGCCCTTCCTGACATGTAGCGTTCTGCTCCAGGGAGAACTCCGCCGTTATTCACATTGGCGAGTGTATTGGAAAGCTTGATACCAAAACGCCTTCCGTGCGTGTGAGCTGCAGCGCCGAGGTTCTTAATCAGACTGAGCGCCTGATCGAACTGCAAATCGTGCTCAAAATTCTCGCGCTTCAGAATAATCTCGTCCCAACCCAGCCTATCCAGAATATCCCGCGCGCAGTCGTAACCCACGAGCGTCGGATTGAGCTTTATGTATGTGTCAAAGCCCTTTTCTTCGATAAGATAGCGCCCAATTTTCTCGATTTCATCTGGCGGGCAGCCGTGCATCGTAGAGAGCGTCACCGAGTGCACCGGCCTGCAAGGCATGTGTGAGGCGAGCGTTCTCGCCCTGTCCTGAGCCCCTTCTCCGAAGGCGCGGACAAAGTTCTCACTCTCCACGAACGCCGAGAGCTCTTCCACAGCCTGCGCCCAATAGGCAGTGTTCTCCGGCCGGCACATACCCTCGATGAAGGCATCCACCGTCTCGCTCATGATACCTTCCAGCGTGTAACCGACCGACATGTTAAAGAAAAAGTCGTTCGGTTTGCGCGAGAACAGGTGAGCGAGTAAATTTACCGTGATCCAGCCATTGATGTACTCTTTTCTTGCATCTTCCAGACTGAGCTCTGTGGACCACTCGACATTGTGCCCTTCGTTTCTTGCGTCGATGCAGGGCTTTTCGATGTCCAGCTTGTCGTTCACCTGTACCGTCTTGAGCTCGAAAACACGGGCGCCCGAAAGATATGCCGCCACAAGGTTCGGGGCTATCTGTGTATGCGGCCCTGCCGCAGGTCCAACCGGCAGGCTTGCCCTTCCGGACATCACATTGAGACCGAGACTGTCCACTTCCAGATCGAACATCTCCTGCGAAACCTCGAAAGGAATCTCGAAAATCGATTTTTTTGCAGCATATTCGCCGGAAATCCTCTGTAAAAGAAGTGGCAGCGAAGTAAACTTCATCACTTTGCTCATGCGTAACCCCATTGAATGAATTTGCCATAGCCGGGCGAGCCTACAATGGCGCCGTCCGCCGATATTACCTTAGAAACCAGTTCCGATGGAACCGACCCGGAAGCGACAAGCCGCCTCGAGCCGAAAACGCAGGACCCACGCACAAAAGTTCCGACCACCGCCCCAGCAAGCCTCATACCTGCAAAAGGCGTAATGTGACTCTTGCTGTACATCTTGGCCGGGTCAAGAAGCGTTGTAACCTTTGGATCCACCAGCACAAAATCCGCATCCTTACCCACTGCAATCGACCCCTTGGCCTTGTCCAGGCCGAAGCGTCTTGCGGCGCCGCCTGACGTTGCCTCCAAAAACCGCTGGAGCGCCAGCCGCCCCGCAAATAGCCCCTCGGACAGCACATACGGGAAAAGCGTCCCCGTGCCCGGAATCCCGCCATACGCCGTGAGCGGGTTCCCAGTGAATTTCTCGTAATCCGGCGCTCCAGCGTGGTCGGAGGTGACAAAGTTGATGTCCCCTTGTGCAAGAAGCCGCCACAGCATGCCTTTTTGGGCTGCATCCTTTACAGGCGGCGCCGTCTTGAGCGCGGCATCGTGCGTGGCAAAATCGTCTTCGTCGAAGGCAAGGTAGTGTGCGCACGTCTCGCAGGTCGCGCCTGCGCTTGCCACGCCCACCCGTGCAACGCCCGAGTTTTCCACGCCCGCGCCTGCCACGCTTCTTGCTGCCTCTGCAGTGCCCACGTGGACGATGTGGAGCCACTCTACAGCGTCCTGCGCCAATTCGACAGCCTTATTCACCGCCACAATCTCGGCGTCCTTTGGCCTCGAGGCATAATAGTCGCGCCATGTCGGCGCTTTGTCTCCCCGCTCGCGCGCAAGCGTTTCCGATGCCTGCCTGATCACGTCTGGGTCTTCGGCGTGCAGAAGCAGCGGCCTGCCTGCCGCGGCACAAAGTTTTATCGCTTTTGAGAACTGTTCGGCCGTTACCGCAAGGAAGGTCTCCATGCCGGAAATCGTGTAACATTTGAACCCCACTACTTTTGGTGCAAGCTCGGATACGGTCTTTTCCATTTCGAGCGGGGAAAGGTGCCCGGAAATGCCACCATAAAAGGCGTAATCGATATAAGCCTTGGAAGAAACAATGTTGAGTTTATTCTCAAGCGCAGCAAGGCTTGTGATTGGCGGCAGGGACGTGCAGGGCATATCCACCACGGTGGTAACACCGCCTCGGGCCGCCTCCTGTGTGCCGTGTGCAAAATCCTCCCTGTGTGTAAAGCCGGGCTCGTCGAAATGCACGTGCGAATCGATTGCACCAGGGAACATCATAAGGCCCTGTACATCGAGAACCTCTTGCCCGACGCCCTGTTCGGCGTTTTTTCCGCTTACAGCGACTTCCGCACTGCCCGAACGCACAATCTTTGCGAACTTGCCATCTTTTACGAGCACGTCGACAAGGACGAAGTCGCCTTCGCCCGGCAGGGCCGCAGTAACGTTCCTGATTATCAGTTGACCAATCATTTGGCGGCTCCATCCAAATACTTCTCGATCTTTTCGGGGATGAGAGGAATACTGTAGAAGTCTGGACCATTCGGTTTTGCCGCCCGCAGCGCGTTCAATACCGCAAAATAGCCCGCGATGCCGTACTGCAGGGGTGGTTCTCCTATCGCTTTGGAATTGAAAGGCGCAGCCCAGTTTTCTATGCCTGGCAGGAACTTGATTTTCACGTTCTCAGGCAAGAAAGCCTCGTCAGGAACTTTGTAGGTGGAAAGTGTATCGCTCAAAGGTCTTCCATCTTCGCCGAAGCGCAAGTCTTCCAGAAGCGCCCAGCCAAGGCCTTGCGCAAAGCCACCCTCGATCTGCCCAAGGTCGATGGTCTCGTCCAGGCTGTTACCCACATCGTGGGCAATAAAGGCGGATTCGAGCTTATACGTGCAACGCACCAAGTCCACGCGTGCAACCACGCAGGCGGTGCCGTAGACATGGTAGGCAAAAGGGGAGCCCCACTGGCGTGTGGCATCGAACACGAGATTTGGCGTTGCATAGTAGGCGTGCGCCGACAGGTCGATGCGCGCCATGTTGGCCGCCGAAACCAATTTGTTCCAGGTAAGACCCATGTCCTTGCCAGATGAGAAAACAACACCATCTCGGAATTCGATTGAGTCCGGACTCACACCCAGCATTTCGGCCGCCTTTTTGCTGAGCCTTGCCTTTATCTCATTGCAAGCTATCTGCGTAGCCATGCCGTTCATGTCTGCACCGGTGCTGGCCGCGGTAGGCACTGTGTTGGCTACCGTTAGAGTAGAGGTGCGCTCGACGTGAATTTTGTCGACAGGAAGCCCAAAGGTTCTTGCCGCCACAAGGGCGATTTTGCTGGACACTTGCTGGCCCATTTCGACAGCGCCGGTGGACACGAGGATCGAACCATCGGTGTAGACGTGGACCAGGGCTCCTGCCTGGTTTAAAAAGAGGTTCGTAAACGAGATTCCAAAGCAGATCGGAAGGAAGGCCGCGCCTTTTTTCTCTGTCGTGTGCGTGGCGTTGAACTCCTCTATTTCCGCCTTGAGTTGCGGCCAGCTGGACTCGGCGATCACTTCGTCGAAGGCTTCTTTGGCTCGAACCCGCTTCATTGGCATGCCATAGTGGCTGATATCGCCTTCGGAGACAAGGTTTTTGCGCTGAATATCGACAGCGCTGCAACCCATTTTGCGTGCAAGCAGATCTATAGCGGATTCGATGACAAAAAAGGACTGCGGTGCGCCAAACCCGCGAAATGCAGTAAAGGAAGGCAGGTTGGTCTTGCACATGTACCCTGTGACGCGCACGTTCGGGATGTGATAGGCGCCGGTGGCGTGTAAGAGCGTGCGCGAAAGAATGGCAGGAGAGAGGTCGCAGCTTGAGCCGGAATTTTGGTAGTAGTCGGCTTCGAAAGCGAGAATATGGCCTTCTTTGTCCGCACCAATGCGAAAATCCGAAGAGTACGGGTGCCGCTTGCCGGTTGCGCGCATATCTTCGTGTCGGTTCAAATAGAGCTTGACCGGCTTGTGGGTCAAGAAGGCCCCCAGTGCCGCAAGGCTCGCCCAATATGAGGCCTGCTCTTCCTTGCCGCCAAAGCCGCCGCCTAAGCGTCGCGCCTCCACCTCGACCATGCTCATGGGGAGGCCCAGACACCGTGCAATGGAGCGCTGTACGCCGGTTGGCGATTGTGTACTGGATATAACAAAGACCTTGCCGCCGTCGCGAACTTCTGCAAAGCAGCCTTGTGTCTCAAGGTAGACATGTTCCTGGCCGTCAGAATCGACTCGCCCGGAGACCACATAGTCGCACTGGGCAAAAGCAGCCACGGTGTCTCCGCAATACGCGGTGCTGGAAGGCAGAATAAAGCTGTTTTGTTTGGCGGCTTCCCGCGGGTCCGTGATTACGGGGAGTGGTTCTGACTTTATCTCCACAAGTGCGGCAGCCTTTCGTGCGAGGTTCCTCGTCCTGGCAAGGACGAGAACAAGGGGTTGCCCCCAATACTCCCACTCGCTTTCGGGCAAGACGGGCTCGTCACTTTTGTTGGTGCCAATCTGGTTCTCGCCGGGAACATCTTTGGCGGTGATGACCATGACAGAAGAATCGAGAGCTCGCGCCTTTTCGGTTGAAATAGACAGAATCCGGCCGTGAGCGCTCTCCGAAAGTTTGACAGCTGCCTGTAAGCAATCGGATGGCTCGGGGAGATCGTCCACAAATTTGGTGAGTCCTTTGATATTTAAAACTGATGCTTCACGGTTTTTCATGGAACAGCTCCTTATGGAAATAGCACCTTGCCAATACCGTCGTTTTCAAAAAACTTGAGGAAGTGGGCGAGGATGAGCCTGCCGAGCATGGCCCGCCTGTAGCCGTCTGTTCCCCGCACATCGCTTATTGGAGCGATTTCTGCCATTGCTGCGTCAGCAGTTTTTCGAGCCAGTGCGGCAAGGTGAGCGGCATCGTGAGTAAACTCTTGTCCTTCAATGAATTGCGCAGTTTTTGTTAGGAGGGCTGGCGTCGGTGCAATGCCGCCTGCGCTCAAGCGCACGCCACGGAACTTGCCATCCACAACGCGGAAGGACATTGCCGTGTTGACGGATGCTATGTCCAGCCGTTTTCGCTTTGCGATCTTCTCAAAGGAGAAGTAAAGCGGGCTTTCATGTTCCGCTTCTGGTTTGCCTTCTGGTTCCGCTTCTGGCACCCTGACTGCAAGGATTACCTCAGACCCAGTAAGGTCGATTTTCTTGTAGCCCAGGAAGAACTTCTCGAGCGGCACGGTTCTGGTCGAATTGGTGCCCGCAACGCCGATTACAAGGACGGCTCCAGCCCCAAGGAGCATGCTTGTGAGGTCTCCAACAGGAGAAGCGTTGGCGATATTGCCGCCTACCGTGGCCAGGTTACGAATGAGGGTGCTTGCAAATTCGGTCTCAAAGTTCTCAATGCCCGGTATAGCCCTGCGCACGAGCGGCGAGGCAAAAAAGTCGTGCACCGTCGCGGCGGCACCGATTTCCACCCATCCGCGCCCCCCCTCGCGCACCTCCTTGATCGCCGCCAGCTCCGGCCGCTTTGCAAGCAGCGCTGGCGCAAAGTCCACATCCGGTGCGGGGTTGCGCACATAGTAATCGGTGCCGCCGCCAATGACTACGCTGCCATCAGCATTCTTTGCATCTACCGCAGCCGTCCTGGTGGTTGCTACCGCAGCTTTTAGCCCCCTTCCTTCCGATTCTTCAAGGAAGGCCAAAACCGATTTTGGCAAGACCTGCCGCTCCACAAGAACCTTAAGGCGTTCTTCTTCTGCAAGGGGCAGGTCTGCAAATTCTTTAACAAGGCGTTCCGCTGCCCTTCTAATGGAGCCGTAGCCTGTGCATCTGCATAAATTGCCATCGATCGCCACCATGGCTCCTGCCATGTTCGGCGCTACAGGCTCAGCCAGCCAGGAACTCAACGCAATAATGAACCCGGGCGTGCAGAATCCACATTGGCTGGCATTCTCTTCCAAAAACGCCCGCATGACAGGCGTCAGCCCATCGCTTGCTCCGGATGTAAGTCCTTCTATAGTAATAACATGACATCCATCGACGTCGCCAAGGGCCAATAGGCAGGATGGCACAGCGCGGTAGCGCACGCGCGGCCCAGTTCCGTTCTCCTGACCCCTCAACGGCCTGCCCACCAGCACTGCGCAGGCCCCGCAGTCGCCCTCTCTGCAACCTTCCTTGGTGCCCTTTAGCTCGAGTTCTCCCCGCAGGAAGTCCAAAATTGGGCTCCCATACGGCGCTTGTGTCGTATACCAGGCGTCGTTTACCTTCAACGTCGTTGTTGTTCTTTCGTTCTTCATAGCTTTATCCTCAGTCGTCCACGTAGAGATCGACAGTCGTAAAATGTTCAACATCCACAAGGCCTCTGTCAGTGAGTTTGAGCTTCGGAATGACCGGCAGGGCCATAAAAGACAGGGCCATAAGCGGCTCCGGATTGAGCATTCCTTCCTCATGATACACCATGTCGAAGGCTTTGAGCCTTTCAATGACGAAGTCCGCATCCTTATCACTCATGAGCCCCGCTATGGGTAGCGGCAAATCCAAAACTACCTGGTCGCCTATCGTAAAAACGAGGCCACCTTTTATCTTGTTCAAGTGTCGAGCCGCCTTAAAAATCGAGACGTCGTCCACTCCAGCTATGATCATGTTGTGCGAATCGTGGCTTATCGTGCTGCCGAGCGCACCGCGCTTCAAGCCCAGTCCGCTAATAAATCCTTTGCCGATATTCCCCGATCCAGTGTGTCGCTCGATCACGAACAGCTTTAAGATATCGCGTTCAAGGTCGGAAACGCAGGCGCCATTCTTTACAAGAGGCTCCACGACTCGGTTTTCCGTAAGAATTGAATCGGGCTTAGCCTCAATGACGCGTACCTTCTTGCCCTTATCGGGAATTATAAAGTCATCTGAGGTGAGCCACTTTATGTTGACGGAGTCGCGGATAGATGGGGCCAGTTTTGGCATTTCTATGGCAAGTTGCCCGTTTTGTGCCACCAGTTTTCCATTCTTATAGACTCTTTCGGCGTGGAAATCTTCAAACGAAGAGAAACACACAAGATCCGCTTTATACCCTGGCCTGATGGCTCCCATGTCTTTAATCCCAAACCACTCTGGTGCATTCATGCAGGCAATTCTAAAGGCACTTATGGGATCCATGCCATTTTTGAGGCTGAGCCGCAAACAAAAATCGATGTGACCTTCGTCGCGTAAGTCGTTGGAGTGACGGTCATCCGAGCAGAACATAAAGCGCGTTGCGGATTCCTTAGTCACGGCAGGCAGAAGCTGTCTGAGATCACGTGCAGTAGATCCTTCTCTCAACATGATATACATGCCCTTTGAGACTTTCTCCAAAGCCTCGCCCGGGGTTGTGCATTCATGGTCTGAACCAATTCCTTCCGAAATGTAGGTTGAAAGGTCAGCACCACTTAAGCCTGGCGCATGTCCATCGATCGGTTTTCCGGCATTGCGGAAAAGCGCGATCTTGTCCAACAAACTCGGGTCGCGCTTGAGTACGCCAGGATAGTTCATCACTTCGCCGAGGCCGAGTACCCTTGCATCCTGCAAGAAGGGGTACATGTCGGAGGCATAGAAAGAAGCTCCTGCGGAATCAAAATCCGTAGCAGGCACACAGGAAGGTATCATAAAGAAAACATCGAGAGGCAGATCCTGCGAGGCATTGAGCATATAGCGCATTCCGTCGTATCCGAGCACGTTGACTATTTCGTGAGGATCTGCAATGACAGCGGTAGTCCCATGGGGCATGACAATCCGCGCATATTCGCATGGCGGCAAGAGCGAGGATTCGATATGTACATGGGCATCGATCAGCCCTGGAGCCACATAGGCGCCCCCCATATCCTCGGTTTTACGAGCCTCAAGATTGTCGTTGATGCCAGCTATTCTGCCGTTTCGAATAGAAATCGTAGAGTGAGGAAGAAATCTGCCCGCAAATACGTCTATGATTGTGCAATTGACAAGGTTCAGGTCGCAGAGCGCCGTACCTTGTTGCGCAGGCGACCCCATAGCGCTGCCTGTAGCCATAACCACCCCTTTTCCTTTTTGCTTGTCCTCGTTTACTTGTCTTCACGCATATAAGAGCTGCTCAAGCTGGCAGGCCCTCCCACTTTCTTGGAAAGTTCTTCCCACCACGTAATCACGACGAGGAAGACAATGGTTCCTATATAGGGAGCCATGTTCAAGAAGCTGGCCGGTATGTTAGTGCCACCAGCCTGTAGTCTGAACTGGATGGCGTTTATCCCACCGAACAGCAGCGCTCCCCAGATGGACCGTGCAGGATTCCACATCGAAAAAATGACAAGCGCTACAACGATCCAGCCTCGTCCGCCGGTCAGGTTTTCGGCCCAGCCTGGCGTGTAGGAAAGCGAAAGGTGAGCTCCACCAAGCGCAATCAACATGCCACCAATCAACGTATACCGATACTTAGTCTTAATCACATCGATTCCCATTGCATCTGCGGTCTTCGGATCCTCTCCAACAGAACGCAACCACAACCCAGGCCTCGTTTTAAAAAGGAAAAACCAGCTCACAAAGATGAGTACATAAACAGTATAAGTAATAATATCCTGCTGGAAAAGCGCCCCTAAAATGGGAATATCCGAAAGTCCAGGAATGATAACGGGCGTAAACTTTGCGCCTTTTAGTCCAACTAACCTGAAATTGTTGGATTCGGGCCCCAGTCTTTGCCCGAGGAAACTCGCAAAACCTGTTCCAAACAGAGTTATCGAAAGGCCGGAGACGACCTGGTTAGCACGCATGGTGACACACAAGAAAGCATGAATAAGGGCCAAGACCATTCCAACACCTGCAGCAACAAGAAGCGCAAGGACGAGGTTGTGGGTGTAATAGGAGACTGCAAAACTGGTCACCGCGCCCATTAACATCATCCCTTCAATACCAAGATTCAAGATGCCTGAACGTTCTGTAAGAATCTCTCCAATAGTTGCCAAGACAAGGCTTGTTCCTGCCCTAACCGTTATGGTCAGAATTGAGGTAATAAGATCCATTAGG
>JAFIHQ010000082.1 GCA_017849315.1 Treponema sp. | reverse complement strand
CTTCGTTGTCTAAAGACCACTGCCCGTACCGGGTGAGCTCCCGCCCCCCACAGTACCGCTCATTTACCAGCGCCCCACAACCTTACTCGCAAAGCGCTCGATGAACCTACCAAACTTGCTCCAACTTGTCAAGAGCTTTTTCAGAATTTCGCAGATTTTGCAAATTATGTTGTTTTGTACCATAACTTGCCATATGCAACTATCGGAACCCAAAAAGCTCTAAACGGTGCGGGCGTGACATTAGCAGATTTTGCAGAATCTCGTCAAGAGAAAACAAGAGAAAAAAGAAAATCTTCAGGGATTCTTGGTGGACTTAGTCAATTTACGGTACTGAAGAATGTAATCTATAAATGAGGCCACAGAAAGGACCGCGGCAGCCACATATATCACGAGAAGTATGGTACGAAGCGCTGGAGCCCAAGACGGCGTAAGGGAAAGACCTTCAAACGAGAAAATAACGAGCGACAGCAGACCCGACGCCATATAGAGCCCTGCTTTGAGTTTGCCACCACGCCGTGCCCCCAGCGCAATGCCACGAAAACCTAAAAGCATCCTCAAAAAAAGCACTGATAATTCTCTATAGAGGATTATCACAAAGATCCATAGGGGCATGATGCCACTAAAGGCAAAGCAGACAAAGTATGTCAGACGAGCAAACACGTCGGCAAAAGGATCGAACAACTTACCAAAATCGCTTACCTTGCCTTCAGAACGGGCAACGCGACCATCAAAAAGGTCGCTAAGTTCCATAAGGGCGTAAAGAATCCAAAGAAAAGCGATCGAAATCGTGGGAGGGAATAAAGAATATTCATATATAAGGAAAAAGAAAGGCGCCAGAATGATCCTGCTCAATGTTATCTTATCTGCCCTGCTCATAGCGTCGAGCATAAAGATTTGACATTGCAGCTGTCAAGGTTATATTATTTAGAAGCTGGACATCGTAGAGCAAAGGCGATGGTGGAAAGGTGTTAAATTCTCTTCCCGGAGACGTTTTATAGCATGGAACAAATCGAAAGAGACAGGCGTCTCCGCTCAAGTATTCTTAAGACTGGTATTGGATATTTTCTTATACAGTGCCTGCTATTTGGACTTTTTGCGGTAATTGGCAAGTTCGACGTCTACTTTAGCCTCGAATTTCTTGCCACGACCACGGCTTTTCATGCTGTAGTCATTTTGTTTCTGCTTCTTGTCAGAAGAGATTTCGTTCGCGAAGCAACGGGCGAAAATTTGGATAGGGTGAACAAGGCCAATAAGATTACGCTTGTACGGCTCAGCACTCTACCCACATTGCTTTTTCTGGTCATTGCAGCAAAGTCTCACAGAATCCGACTACCGCTCTTGCTGCTTGTCGTCTTTATTTTTGTGACCGATTTTTTGGATGGCTATATTTCACGCAAGAACAACGAAATCACTCGAATTGGAAGAATTCTCGATTCAACAAGTGATTATCTGCTTTTAGTCGTGTTGTCGGTTGTCTTTCAGTACTACAACCTTATTCCTGTTTGGCTACTTATACTGGTGCTCGCACGCCTTGCGATTCAGTTTATCTTTATGGCGGTTCTGACGCTCGTAAAGCACAAGGTGGAGCCAAAGACAACTTTGCTCGGCAAAGTGACGATCGCATCGATAATGGTGTTCTATACAATCGATCTTATCAGCGTGATGGTTGGCGGCCTACCGAATGTTGTTAGCTTGGTGCTTCAGATCGTTGTTAGTGCGATTGTCGTTGTCAGTATCGTAGACAAAGTACTGAGTTTTGTGGCTGCACTCAGAGAGAATTGCGAGAATGGTTCGCAGAATCAGAGCGCTGACGGAATTTATTCTTCTGGGAGGGATATCAATGGCAATGATTAAGAGCGCGCTCGAATTAGCGCTTGAACGTACCAAGGACCTGAAAGCCGATGAAACGGCGATTCATTTGAACGAAATAAAAACAAACGGCAGAAAAACCGCAGGCAAGTACTTGGATGATCCCGAATCCGTAGATCTGGCCAAAGCGATAAAAGCGATGCCAGCCGAAGATCGTGAGGTCTTTAGAAGGGCGATTTTCGATGTATTTATGGGGCTCGTGCAACTGCCCACGACGACGTTTGATGCGGAAAAGCTGACGACGATTGGCAAGGGGCTGGGTGTCGTGGCGAGTTTTGCGCAAGGAGCCGGTTCGGAGAAGAAAGCAACCGCGCTTGTGCAGCAGATTTCGTCCTTTATTAGTAAGTACTTGGATGAGCTGAAGCGAGTAGACCAGGCCATTCGGAATCAATGGGCGCCGCGATTCAAAGAACAAGAAAGACAGCTGGCGCTTCAGACAGGCAGGCAGGTGCGAATTGACCCGATGACGGATCCACAGTTCGTTGAATTCTATAAGAAGAATGTTGAAGCACTGCAGCAGAGTTATGGCGAGGCGCTGGAGAAGGCGAAGCAGGATCTGACGGCAATCTGCGGATTTGCGGATGCGAACGGATAGAGTCTAGTTTCGCTGAGTTTGGGCGCGGCATTTGCTTAGTGAGAGAGCCACAGTTGAAGCCCGACCTTTTCTCAGTTAGGATTTGGAGCGGGCAAGAACTACATACAATAACGCAATATCCGATTTACGAACGCCGGGAATTCGCTCGGCTTGGCCCAGCGTGAGCGGGCGGACGGCCTCAAGTTTCTCTGTTGACTCGGCCGAGAGGCCGGGGATGGCGCGGTAGTCGAAGTCGGCGGGGATCTTGAGGCGGTCCGCCCGCTCGACGCGAGAGGCAAGGCGGTTCTCTTTTTCCAAATAGCCCGCATAACGGGCATCGAGCGTGGCGGTTGTCACCCAAGACTCAGGATAATTGGTCACTTCGGAAAGAAGACCACTCAGGAAGGCACGTGGGTCGCGCTTTTCGTCCAACCGGGCGCCAATGAGAGGATCGCGAAGTGCGAGCTCGAGTGGCTCACCTATATGCTGTGCAAAAGCTTCATCAATGAGACAATCGTCTTTCTGAATTCTGCGCGCCGCAAGCAGATCCGAAATTTCGTCAATGCCTCTCTTACGGGCCTCAAAGGCCGCGCGGCGAGCCTCGTCCACCAGCCCCACCGCCATCCCCACCGGCGTCAGGCGCAGATCCGCCGAGTCCTGCCGCAGCGCAAGCCGGCGCTCCGCCCTGCTCGTGAACATCCGGTACGGCTCCTTTGGCGCGAGCGTCACGAGATCGTCTATGAGTACGCCAATGTATGCCTCATCACGCGCAAGGACGAGGCTCGCCGCACCATCCAGATAGCGCTTGGCGTTGATCCCTGCAATGAGCCCCTGCGCGGCCGCTTCTTCGTAACCAGAAGTGCCGTTCGTCTGGCCCGCCACAAAGAGCCCCGCGAGCAACTTGGACTCAAGCGACGCATACAAACCCGAAGGGTCCAGATAATCGTACTCCACCGCATAGGCCGGCCGCACAATCTCAGCGTGCTCAAAGCCCGGCAGCGTACGGTAAAACGCCTCCTGCACATCCTCCGGAAGCGAACTCGACATCCCATTCATGTACACCTCGTCCGTGTACTCCCCTTCCGGCTCCACAAAGACCTGATGCCGTTCTCGCTCGGGGAAACGCACCACCTTGTCTTCTATCGAAGGACAATAGCGCGGCCCTTTGCCCACAATCTTCCCCGTGTAAAGCGGCGAACGGTCCAGCCCGGCGCGGATTGCGCTGTGCGTCGCCTCGTTGGTCCAAACAATATGACACGGCAACGACGGCCGATTGTAATTCTTTTCAAGAAAAGAAAAATAAATTGGTTCAGGATCGCCATACTGGGCTTGCAGCACCGAAAAATCGATACTGCTTGCTTTGATTCGAGCTGGCGTGCCGGTCTTCATCCTCCCCACGGGAAAACCGCGGGCGCGCAAGGCCTTTCCGAGCCCGACTGCGGCCGGTTCGCCGAGCCTGCCGCCGGAGCCCTTCCACTCGCCTATAAAAAGTGTGGCCTCCATAAAAGTGCCCGTCGTAAGGACCACCGTTTTGGCGCCGATGCGCTTGCCGCGCTCGGTTATTACCCCTTCGATCCGCTTTCCCGATTGATCAGTCAGAAAATCGACGACCGTATCCATGAAAATGCTCAAGCCTGACTGATTTTCCAAGGTCTTCCGCGCAAGTGCCGCGTAGAGCGCCTTGTCGGATTGAGCGCGCGGCGCCTGTACTGCCGGGCCCCGCGACTGGTTCAACATTCGCACCTGGATGGCGGTGGCGTCGGCCAGAATGCCCATCTCGCCACCAAGCGCGTCGATTTCCCGCACCAAATTGCCCTTGGCGAGCCCACCAATCGCCGGATTACAGGACATTTTGCCTATGGTGTCCGGGTTTTGCGTAATAAGCAGCGTGTGCGCGCCCAGCCGCGCAAGTGCGAGAGAAGCCTCTATGCCGGCATGTCCCCCGCCAATGACGATCGCATCGAAATCACTCATATCTTTTGTCACTTACCACGTTATCACTTACCAAGGCAGAAACTGCCAAAAATGCGCTCAAAGACCTCTTCGCCCCCGATTTCTCCGGTGATTTGGCCCAAAGCGTCCGCGGCCTCATGCAAAGAGACGGAAATCGCATCGAGCGGGAAGCCGGCCTCGATCCCTGCAATAGCCTCGGCCACCGAGCGCAGGCATGCGTCCACAAGGTCCTTCTGCCGCTTTGAGGCGATTAGGACCTCAGCTTCGGTGCCCGCATGCCTGGTGCCAGGGCCAAGCAACTGAGATTCGTGTGCTTCGGTGCCCATAGGCCTCGTGCGAGGCAACTTGGATTGAGGCACCTTGCTCGTCTTGCCGTATGCACGGTCAAGTCCAGATTGCGCCTGGAGTCTTGAGACAATCTCGTTCCGCAAAACGCCGAGATTGACTGCCTTTTTAGCACTCACCCCAAGCCAAGCTTCTGGCACAAGCTTGCAATCGGGTTTATCGATCTTGTTCCAGACCCTGATTGCCCCTGGCTCATGGGCAAGGAAGATACCATCTTCTTCGTTAAGCCCTTCGACGCCGTCAACAAGGTAGACCACGACATCGGCGCGCTCTACAAGCTCGCGGGCACGCCTGACGCCCTCTTCTTCCATCTCGGACTTGCCTTGCCTCAAGCCTGCCGTATCGACGAGTCTGACGGCATAGCCCTCAATTTCGAGCCAACTTTCGAGCCAATCCCGTGTCGTGCCCGGTTCCGGACTCACAATGGCCCGCTCTTCACGCACTAAACTATTGAAAAGGCTCGACTTCCCCGCATTGGGCCTACCCGCAACCACGACGAGGGCACCCTCTTCGCGCAGGCGTCCAGCACGATAGGTATCGGCAAGCGTGGCAAGTTCGCCCTGCAAAGCTCTTAACCTCGCAGCCCAGATCGAGCTCTGCTCCACCCCTTCGTCCTCAGGATAGTCCAACATCGCCTCGCATTCGGCGAGAATATCGAGCATTTCGTTTCTGATCGATGCAAAACGTGCGGAAAGCTCACCGCCAAGCCGCGCAAGGGCGGCTTCGCGGGCGGAATCCGCAGGCGAACGGACAAGTTCGTCTATAGCCTCGGCCTGCACGAGGTCGGCTTTGCCATGCAGGAACGCCCTGAACGTAAACTCGCCGCGCAGTGCGGGCACAAAGCCCGCTTTTTGGAGGGCTTCCTCGATGCGCATGGCTATCGCAGGTGAGCCATGGCAGCTCAGTTCGACTGAGTCTTCCCCTGTAAAAGAATGAGGAGCCCTGTAGACCGCCGCCATGACCTCGTCGATTCTGTCTTTCGTTTCAGGATCGAGGACAAACCCGTGGACCATCTGATAACCGGATGCTGCACGAAGCGCGGAAGGCCGTGAAAAGCACTTCGCACAGCGCTCGATCGCATCTCGCCCAGAGCAGCGGATTATAGCGAGAGCGCCCGTGCCGGGGGGTGTGGCGAGCGCAACGATAGGGTCGTCTGTGCTCAAATAGGTCCTTGCCATAAGAGAAAAAACGATACTGTGAAATAGCGGTTCTATCAAGCGGCCGATGGAAGGCTAAAGCG
>JAFIHQ010000081.1 GCA_017849315.1 Treponema sp. | reverse complement strand
CGAAGAGGGCCACGTGTCGATTCCCGGCAAAAAAGTTGTCGTCCTGGGAGCCGGAGGTGCAGCCCGCGCAATTGTGGTGGAGCTTGCGCTGCGCGGTGCGGGCGAGATTCTTGTCGTCAATCGGAGCACCGAACGCGGCGAAGCCTTGGTGAATACCGTAATAACCTGCTCCAAGGCCAAAAGCAGGTATATACCATGGAGCGGGATATTGAAGATTCCTTACGACACCGATATCCTAATCAATGCCACGTCGATTGGGCTTTTCCCTGGAGTAGACGACAAGCCTTCAATCGACTATGACACTATTCGGCCAGAGATGGTCGTCTGCGATGTGATTCCCAATCCGCCGCGAACGGCTTTTCTCAAAGAGGCTGAAAAACGCGGCGCCAAAACAATCGATGGTCTTGGAATGTTGATAAACCAAGGCGCGATTGGCTTCAAGTTGTGGACCGGCCTGGACGCACCTGTGGATATTATGAAGAGAGCCCTCGCAAAGGAGTTTGGCATAGCGTAAAGGACCACATCATGATTAACCCTGAGCCGTGGGAAGAGACTTCGTCCAGAGAGCTCTTGGATTGCAAGATTTTTTGCGTGCGGGAAAGCGTGCGGAAAACAAAAGACGCCGCCAAACAAGGACGCTTCTACCTTCTAGATGCGCCCGACTGGGCAGGCATTATTCCAGTTGTGGACACGCCCGAGGGCAGGAAGTTCGTGATGATCCGCCAGTACCGCCACGGTACAGGCAAAGTTTCTGTCGAGTTTCCCGGCGGGATCGTGGATCAGCACGAAGATCCACTCTTTGCAGTTGCGCGCGAACTTCTGGAAGAAACCGGCTACCGGGCCGAGATGATTCTCCCTTTAGGCGACCTTTCGCCCAATCCTGCCTTTATGACCAATACGTTTCATTCTTTTATTGCGGAAAGCTGCTACCTCGACACGACCCAAAAACTCGACACCAATGAAGAAATCGAGGTAATCCTCGTGCCCGAGCGGGAGGCCATCGATATGATCGGTGGAGAAGAATATGGCCACGCGCTCATGACGGCTTCGCTTTTCTTTTATATGCGCTACAGAGGCTACTCAGACTAAAAAATCTGCTTGCGGACTTCAGTCGGGCCACGGGGCTTCAACGAGCAAACGGGCACCTGGTGCTTAGATGACCGACACAACCCCAGGGAGCTTTGCAACTTCGCTATACAGCAACTGCATTGCTTCTTCCGAGTGTACCGTGATGCGGGCACCCATACGGGCATACTTCTTGCCAGGCGCTGCGGCAATCCCCTGAATCATGGTGAATTTGATCCCAAGCCGATTTAGCGTGTTTTCCAGCAATTCGGACATTGCAGGGGCCTTCGCTTCAAGGTATATAATTCTTAGGTCGAAGCCGATCGGGTAGCTGACTTGCATATCTCCAAAAATGCCTTTGCATACAGGAGCGTCTTCGTGGGTATCTTGGCTCATATATTCAGTATTCATGATATAATTATGAGCCAAAATGCCCTGCATGTCGAGTCGGTGAGGTCAGCCCTGTGAGGTCAGCCTGTGAAGTCATGCCGGCAAGACTAACCGAAGGTAATTCTTTTTTGAATCAAATTTTAGGAGCAAAACGATGATAGATCCAAGAGCTGCAAAGTTGGCGGACATACTCGTCAACTATTCAGTGCGGGTGCAAAAGGGTGAGCGCGTGCTCATACAGGACACCAACCCCGAACCCGAGTTTGTGAATGCTCTCGTACGGGCGGTCCATAAGGCGGGCGGCCTTGCCTTTGTCAGCTTGCGCGACAAGAGCGTCGAGCGCACCTTGTACCTGGACGCCCCCGAGGAGCAGTTTGAGTTGCAGGCCCGCTTTGAGCAGGACCGTATGAAGGAGATGGACGCCTATATCGGTTTTACAAGTTTGCGCAACAGTTTTGCATGGAAAGATATCCCCGCCGACCAGATGGAGCTTTACAACCGTCACATTATGAAGAAGGTTCATTTTGAACAGCGAATTCCCCATACCAAATGGGTGGTCTTGCGGTACCCTTCCGCAGCGATGGCGCAGAACGCCGGTATGAGCGAGGAAGCCTTTGAGGATTTCTACTTCGACGTTTGTACCATGGACTATGCCCGGATGAGCAAGGCCATGGATCCATTAGTCGCTTTTTTGGAACGCTCGGACAAGGTGCATATTGTGG
This sequence comes from Treponema sp., assembly GCA_017849315.1. Lineage (GTDB taxonomy): Bacteria > Spirochaetota > Spirochaetia > Treponematales > Rectinemataceae > JAFIHQ01. The sequence continues at coordinate 6,697 of JAFIHQ010000081.1, read as the reverse complement.
GGCCAGGTACCGACTTGCGGTTCTCGATTAAGGGGCTCCCGGCCATCAAGTGCGACGGAACCATGAATATCCCTGACGGCGAAGTCTACACGGCGCCTGTGCGCGACTCGGTGAACGGAGTTTTGAGTTACAATACGCCGAGCGTGGAGGACGGATTCAAGTTCGAGAATATCCGGTTCGAGTTTAAGGACGGCAAGATCGTCAAGGCCACTGCCAACGACACCGAACGGATCAACAGGCTTTTGGATCTGGACGAAGGAGCGCGGTATCTGGGTGAGTTCTCCTTCGGGCTCAATCCTTATATCCGCGCACCACAGTTCGAGACGCTTTTTGACGAAAAGATTGCCGGTTCCGTGCACATTACACCGGGCAATTCTTACGACGACTGCTTTAACGGGAACAGGTCCAGTCTGCACTGGGACCTGGTACTCATGCAGGACAAAGACTCGGGCGGCGGCGAAATTTGGATAGACGACGTGCTCGTGCGCAAAGATGGCCGTTTTGTGATCCCAGAGCTCGAGTGCCTCAACCCGGAAAACTTGATGTAGGAGCTTGATGTAGGGGCTCAATGTTCTTGTTTTTCTTGTCTTGCTTGTTCCTGTTGCGGATTAAAGGTTGCGGAATTGGCAATCCAGCCCTATTATAATCCTGTTACAAAATCCACTGTTCTATGAGGGAGGCATTTATGAAACGCATTGTGGCCATACTTGCGATACTCGCCTGTGTCACAACGGTCGCCTTTGCACAACAGAAAGTCGGCGTGTACACCACGCTGGAAGAGCCATTGGCCAAGGAACTGTTCGACCAATTTCAAAAGGAAACCGGCATTCAGGTCAACTGGCAGCGACTTTCCGGAGGCGAAGTAGAAAGCAGATTGGAAGCAGAAAGGGCCAATCCTCAGGCTTCCATCTGGGTGGGCGGTGTCGGCCTCAACCACATGAGCGCAAAACTCAAGGGGCTCACCACACCTTATAAATCCAAGATGATGGTGAATACACCCCCTGAGTACCGCGATACGGAAAATTACTGGATCGGGCTTTATCTTGGCCCGCTATCTTTTATTACCAACAACAAGATAGCCAAAGAACAAGGCCTGCAGCCGCCAAAATCGTGGGCAGATCTCTTAAAGCCTGAATACAAGGGCAAGATCCGTATGGCCAACCCCACGACATCGGGTACGGCATACAATGTGATTACAACCTTGCGTTACATCTATAATGGCGACGAGCAAAAAACATTCGACTACCTCGCCAAGTTGGACAAGAACATTGACCAGTACACCAAGTCCGGTTCTGCGCCTGGCAAGAGTGTCGCCATTGGGGAAATCCCTGTGGCGATCGGGTATGCGCACGACCAGGTCAAACTCAAAGTGGAAGGTGCCGATGTGACAATTACCATTCCTCAAGAGGGTACAGGGTTCGAAATCGCATCCATGTCCCTCGTTAAGGGAGGCCCCGATCCTGTCAATGCAAAGAAACTCTACGACTGGATTCTTTCCCCTGAAGCGCAAGGGATTATCGCAAAGTGGTACGTGGTGCCGCTCTCGAAGCTTGCAAAGAAAAACCCTGTCGCTTTCGGAATGGACGAAGTCAAAACGGTCAAACAGGACATTATTTGGGACGCCAATAATAAGGATCGGCTCCTGGAACGCTGGGTAAAGGAAATCGGTTCGAAACGCTAAACGTTGCGCTAAGTATTCTCACCCGACCGTACTGTTCCTGCATACATACTGGCTAGGCTGGCGGTCGGGTTTTTACAATTGCAGTTTTGCAGCTTTGCTTTTGGGGAGAATTTGGCGTGTTTACTAAGAAGAAGATAATCGCTTTTTGCTGCACGTGCCTCGTTTTTGTCGTGGCAGATTTCTGGATTTTTTCGACCATAAAAACGAGCTTCTCCAAGACGATGGCGGACAATGCCAAGACACTTGGCAAAACCATTGCTACTTCGGTGCCTGCAGACAAAGATGCAGTTTCCGGCTGGCTTCAGAACCTTTCCAACGCCTATCCAGGTTACTATTTTTGCTACTTTGAAGGGTTGCCTGGCGAGGATGATTTTCACGCCGTGGGAGGAGAACCGAACCTGGCTGCATATTGGGAGCAACACCAGAACGACGAGACCTTCGCAAAGGGGATCGAATCAGTCTCCTACCTTGAGATTTTTACGCTGCCGGGACAGACAAAAATAGGCACTATCAACGGATCTCTGCTTTTTGTGCCGGTGGCCAACGCTGAACAGGATACGGCTATCGGTTTTCTGCTCATTGCGGCCGACGCTTCTGCGGCAAGGTCTTTCTACTCGCTTGTGGATGCGCTCTCCATTATAGCGTTTGTACTTTTTGCGCTTGGCTTTGGCATAGCGACTTTTTCACGCGACCCAATGACGGGCTATGCTTTGCTTATCCTCTTTGCAATTGTTCTTACTTTTGTTGCATATCCGCTTTTTGAAGCAGTGCGCCTCACGCTGATTTCGGATGGTAAATTCAGTTTTTCTACTTGGAAAGTGGTGCTGACGAATAGCCAATACCTGCTGGCTTTATGGGGATCGATCAAACTCGGCATCTGTACCGCGACTATTTCTACAATAATCGGCTTTGTATTCGCCTTCGCCATTGCGCGAACTAACATAAAGGGCAAGAAATTCATCAATGCGCTTGCTACGATGCCCGTAATTTCGCCACCTTTTTCTCTCACCCTGTCGATCATCCTGCTCTTTGGGAACAACGGGCTTATTACAAAACAGATTTTTGGCATAACCAAGTCGAATATCTATGGCCTGGGCGGGCTCACCCTGGTGCAGACCGTTTCCATGTTCCCAATCGCTTTTATGACACTGCAAGGGGTCTTGGAAGCTATCGATTCCACATTGGAAGACGCGTCGCTGGACCTCAACGCGTCAAGATGGCAGACCTTCAAGAACGTAACCTTGCCGTTGTCGGTGCCAGGGATTCTTTCCGCATGGCTCCTGGTCTTTACAAGTTCGCTTGCCGATTTTGCCAACCCTTTGCTTTTGGCAGGCTCGTATAGGGTGCTTTCGGTCGAATCGTACATCGAAGTGACGGGGATGAACCGACTCAACAACGGTTCGGCGCTTTCGCTGCTCCTGCTCTTGCCGACGCTCATGGCGTTTTTTATTCAGCGCTACCTTACCAACAAGAAGTCCTACGTGGTGGTGACAGGCAAGCCTTCGATGCGGCTCAGTAACCTGGCATCCAAAGGGACGCAAAGGTTTTTGTCGATCTTTATTGGAACAGTAATTGCTTTTGTAATATTGCTTTATGGAACAATTGTTGCAGGTTGTTTCGTCAAGAACTGGGGTATAGATTATAGGTTTACCCTGGCCAATATTCCCGAAGCGCTTACCCGCGGCAAGGATTCGATGATTTCCACTCTGATTCTAGCTGGCATTGCGACGCCCATAGCAGGGCTCCTTTCGATGCTCGCTGCGGTGCTCATTGTCCGCAAGAAGTTCCCAGGCAAGCGCATTTTGGAGTCGCTCATTATGGCGCCCTACGCAATTCCCGGCACGCTCATGGGCATTAGTTATATCCTGGCGTTCAACAAACCGCCCATTTTGCTCGTAGGCACGGGAGCAATCTTGGTCATCAACTATGTTATTCGTGAAATGCCAGTCGGTGTGGAAGGTGGAATTGCCTCATTGCGTCAGATCGACCCGGCAATTGAGGAGGCTGCGGCGGATTTGGGCGCTGACCAGGGTAAGATCTTTAGCGGCATTATTTTGCCGCTTATACGGCCGGCGTTCATTTCGAGCATGTCGTACACCTTTGTGAGGTCAATGACAGCAGTAAGCGCCATCATCTTCCTGATTAGTGCGCGCTGGTATCATATAACGATTCAAATTTATAATTTCTCGGAAAATATTCGGTTTGGATTGGCGAGCGTGCTCTCAACGGCGCTCATAATCATCATTCTCTTGGTGTTCGGGCTCATGCGGCTTCTGGTGCGTCAGAGCGAGCATCTGGAAAAAACGATGAGCATTCAGTAAGCGGGGCTTACCGCGTCGGGGCCAATCCGCCCTTTTTGTTTTTTCCGTTTATTGTGGTTTTTGTGATTTTTGCCAAGATTTTTTGGGAAGGAATTTGACGATGGCTGTAAAATCGGTGCCTGTAAAACTTGAAAATGTCTCAAAAACGTTCAAGGATCCAAAGTCGAAGGCTGAAGTTCATGCAGTTCGGCAGGTTAGTCTGGAGATTATGCCAGGCGAATTGGTGACCTTGCTTGGTCCCTCTGGTTGTGGCAAGACGACAACGCTCAGAATGATAGGCGGATTTGAACTGCCCACGGAGGGCAGGATTCTTATAGGTGGCAACGATGTTACCTTTCTGCCACCAAACGGTCGGGAGACAGCGACGGTTTTTCAGTCGTATGGGCTTTTCCCGCACATGAGTGTCGAAGAAAACGTCGCGTATGGCCTCAAGATTAGAAAACTCGCCAAGGAAGAGATCGACCTGCGCGTCAAAAAGACGCTGGAGCTGGTGGGGCTTTCCGAGTTGGCAAAACGCTCGCCAGGCAGGTTGTCTGGCGGACAGCAGCAGCGTGTTGCCCTTGCGCGTTCGCTCGTAGTGGAGCCACAGGTTTTGCTCCTTGACGAGCCGCTTTCCAACCTAGACGCCCTTTTGCGCGAGCAGATGCGGGTCGAGATTCGAAAGATCCAAAAACAGCTGGGCATTACGGCGATTTATGTAACGCACGATCGTATTGAGGCAATGAGCCTTTCGGACAGGGTGATCGTCATGAAGGATGGCCTTATACAGCAGGTGGGTACGCCGAACGAGGTCTACGAAAGGCCAAACTCTATGTTCGTTGCAGGATTTGTGGGCAAAGTGGCATTTTTCCCTGTGAGCCTGGACGCTCTCAAACCGGACGGCGGCTGTGTGTGCACACTCGAAGGCCGACAGTTGACCGCAGGCTCGACTGCTGATGGTGTTTCTGTCGGCTCTCCTGCTACGCTGATGGCCAGACCCGAGTCATTGCGCCTGATGCCACCGGGTGAAGGACACGTTGAGGGTGTCGTGTCGGCACGTGTGTACCTTGGGTCGAGCGTCGAAGTGTACGTAAAGACGGGCTACGGCGAGATTCTCGTTCAGGTCGACGACCCCATGGGTAGGAGCATACCTGCGGAAGGCGAGGCCGTTTCAATTGGGTTTGAAGAGAAGCGAGTGCGCGTGATTGCCGCCAAGACCTAGATTCTTGATGCCACTTGGATCACCTAGATTCTTAATGCCCGCAGAATTACTGTAAGCACGCTGTCCACAAGATCCTCTGGCGTATTCGGGTTGCCGGCAAAACTGGGGCAGGCGGGCAGAACTGTGGCCCCGGCTTCCTTAAGTGCAGTAAGGGATCGCAAAGCAACAAGAGACAAGGGCGATTCCTGGGTGACGAGGATAAGAGGCCAGCCTTCTTGCAAGGCTATGCTCCCTGCCTTATGGATAAGGTTAGAGGCAGTTCCTGAAGCCAAACTGCCAACAGTCTCGTTAGAACATGGCACAATCACCGTGCCATCCAGCCTAAAACTGCCCGAGGCAATTGGGGCTGCAAAATCGTTGGTTTCGTGCAGCATGACAGGGACATGCGTACGTGCCGGCCCTCCGGAAGAGCGAATCTTGTTAAGCCAGTAGCCTATAGGGCGGCCCGTCTCTTCCAAAACGGTGTGTGCACCCCAATCGGAGCACGCCACGTGCAACGAGGCACCCTGTAGCGCCAAGGTTGAGAGAAGTCGCAGTGCATAGAGGGAACCTGACGCCCCCGTGATGCAAACAAGATACCGCTCCATCTAATTGTATAGTATAGCAAAGAATTGGCAAATACAACATGCGTAATTTACGCGGCTAAAACCAGCTCAATTCTGTTATATTCTTTAATGGTATCTTTCATACTCATTTTATTGTGCAAGTTTATGCAACGTACTACCTTTGTCCCAGAAGAAAAAAGGCGTTCACCTGAGATTTTTTGGGTGTGACGGGCTCCTTTTTGAGGAGCCGTTATTGAGGAGGGATTGTGGATATCCAAAATCAGTATGTCGTACAGCTTGAAAACGTGCAGAAAAACTATCAGCTTGGCAAGACTGAGGTTCAGGCACTCAAAAACGTCAGTTTTGAGATAGTCAAGGGCGATTTTATTACCATTGCTGGCCCTTCTGGTTCTGGAAAGACCACGGTGTTGAATCTGATAGGGTGTGTCGACACCGCCACATCAGGTATCGTGCGCGTCTTGGGACAGCGGACCGATCAGCTCGACGATGAAAAACTGACCGCCCTCCGCCACAGAGGCATTGGCTTCATTTTTCAGACTTTTAATCTGATACCGGTGCTCAACATTAGAGAAAATGTCGAGCTACCAGCGCTTCTTGACGAATCCGACACCACGATGAGCAAGGCGGAACTGGAGGAGTGGGTCGACCACCTGATCGAAGCCGTCGGGCTAGAAGATCGAATGAAGCACAAACCTGCCGAGTTGTCAGGCGGGCAAAGGCAACGTGTCGCCATTGCGCGCGCTCTTGTCATGAGGCCGCCCATAGTTTTGGCTGATGAACCGACCGCCAACCTGGACTCCGCTACCGGTGAGAGTATTCTCAATCTGATGAAGCGCATGAACCGTGAGTACGGTACAACCTTTATTTTCAGTACCCATGATCCGGGGATCGTCGAGATGGCAGATCACGTCATCCGGCTTAAGGATGG
>JAFIHQ010000080.1 GCA_017849315.1 Treponema sp. | reverse complement strand
GGATCGAAATCTATCAGTAAAGTCTTCTTGCCCAAAAGTGCCAGGGCTGCCCCAACGTTTATGGCGCTCGTCGTCTTGCCGACGCCGCCTTTTTGGTTGACAAATACAATGCTACGAGCCATCGATCCCCTTCCAAAGACGTTGGGTTTATTCTATCACACTTTGAGTTGGCGACGCTAGAAGCAGGGCCGCGGGGTCGGCACTTTGTCCGCTCGATTTGCTCGCTTGACCGACGCGGACTTAAGTCATTAAATTGGTCATGAATTTGTCATAATTTCGTGATCGGTTATAAAGGAGTTTTTATGTTAACGGAGAAGATCAAATCTGCGATTCAAGATATTCGTCCATCTCTGCAGGCCGACGGTGGCGACATCGAGCTCGTGTCCGCTTCCGACGACGGCGTGGTAACCGTCAGACTGACTGGCGCTTGCGGCTCCTGTCCCTATTCGCTCATGACGCTGAAACAAGGCGTCGAAAACTATTTGAGGCAAGCCGTACCCGGCGTCAAAGAGGTTAGGCAGGCCTAAGCCGTCCGTCCCCTCGGGTCCGTATCCTCAGTACAAACCGTCTGTAATGTTTGGCGTGCAGCGCACAAATTCAGTGCTGGACGAGGGCGGAAAGATCCACGTTCGCTACAATGTTTTCTGTCGCCGCTTCCTTCAAAAACCAATTAAAAACGGCAAATGCCTTGTTTTTCGCTGATTCAAACACCCGATTCGCTGCGACGTCGATTGCCTGTACAAGACTGACACCGTAGAGCAGGATCCCTTCCCTACAAGGTAGAACATAAATCCCCGTCTCCAAGGCACCTGAAGGTACAACTGGCACGAAGTAAAGCTTAAGCGAATTGGCATTCGCTATAGTCATGTACATTGAGTCGGTTGCAATCCCTACGGTCGCGCGGCTCGTGTTCGATCCAAAGGTTAAATCCTTTTGGTGCATGTAAAACGTCCATGTCGGGCCAGGCCCGAGCTCCGAGAGTGTCCCCGGATCAGAAAGTCTGGTTTGCTTTTGGGGAGAATCGATCCGCCAGGATTCTTCGTACAGGAGCCGCATCGTTTGTCGGCTGGCAGACCAATATTGCAGGCCCTCCAGCTTGTGCACGGAATTGGCTATCAAAGCGAACTTCTGCAACAGGAGATTGAGAGACTGTGCATCCATTGGAGCGCCTTCGGTGCTTCGCTCATCTTTGCTTTGTTCTCCTTGCGTTTCCTGACTTTTTTGCGAAGTCGGATAGGGTACGATTGCAAGAACCTCGATCCTGAATGGCTTCGAAGCCTTAGTTCCGGCAAGGCCGTTAAGAAAAGACACTGCGCCTTTGTTCCGCGGAACAAGTGTTCCAGTCGGCCCAAAGCCATTGGCGAACTGCAGCACGGCTTGTTGGTTGGACAGCCCCGACGCCGAGACGGACGAAGGTAAGACATCCCTTAAGCTTGGCAGAGCGAAGGCCTTACCACCCTGAGTATTGCCACTTGATGACACATTGACATTCGGCGCCGGAAGCGCACCTTGCGCCATAACATTCAAGGACAGAATAGTCAAAAAAACAAATAAAGCGACTGCGAAAGGCAGAATCGTTCCCGGGTTTCGGAAGGCCCGAGCCACCTGCTTTGCTCCAGAGATTTTCATGAAATATGATAGTAGCCCCCGCATTATTGGAAAGGCAAGCCGCCTCAAACACAATTACTCGGCATCATTAGAACCGCCTTCGCAAGACCAGCGGATTCTGCTATACTGATTTTCGGAACACCCTATGGACGCCATGCAAATAATCACCATCTTCCTTCAGCTCTTCGGCGGACTTGCCATTTTTATGTATGGAATGGAATTGGCAAGCAATGGAATCCAACGCGCAGCGGGTGAGCGATTTCAAAACACACTCAATTTCATGACCAAGAGCCGCGTCCTGGCGGTGCTGTCCGGGGCTATCGTCACCGTAGCCGTGCAGTCGTCATCGGCCACCAGCGTCATGGTGATCAATTTTGTCAATGCAGGTTTGCTGTCTCTGACACAAGGCATCGGCGTCATCATGGGCGCGAACATAGGCACCACGCTCACAGGCTGGGTCATCGCTGCGGTCGGCGTGGCCAAATTCAGCATTACAGCGCTCGCGGTTCCGCTCTTCGGCTTGGGCTTTTTCATGTCCATCTGGAAAAAGCAGTCCGATGCTTTCAAAAGTTACGGCAAGGCCATTATGGGCATAGCCTGCATTTTCCTTGGCCTTGGCTTTATAGAAGAGGCCATACCGACACCCTCGCCAGACATGCTCCTCGTCTTGCAGGGATTCTCCGACCGCGGTTTTGTAGCCGTCATCGTGGCTGTTTTGGTCGGTACGGTTTTTACAATGTTGATCAACGCCTCGAGCGCGACGCTGGCAATCGTTATTACCATGGCTTCGCAGGGCATTATCGACTTCAAGATAGCGGGCGGACTCGTGTTGGGTGCCAATATCGGTACCACGATGGATGCCTTTATAGCCTCCATATCTCCCAGTGCTGGCACCAATGCGCGCAGGACTGCCTGGGCGCATATACTTTTCAATATTATCGGTACGCTGTGGGTACTTGCTGTCTACAATCCGTTCTGCGCTTTGGTGGACTGGTTCGTGCCCGGACCTGTCACCCAACTGACCATCGGCGCCCACATTGCCATGTTCCACACGGTCTTCAACACAGTCAACACCGTCGTGTTACTGCCACTCTTGAATCAATATGCCGCATTCTTGGAAAAAATCGTCAAGGAAAAACCAGGCGAAGCGGAGTTGCATGCAGTCTATCTGCCTATTCCGATGATGGACACACCAGAATTGTCTTTGGTCCATGCCAGAAAAGAGATCTCCGACATGGCCGGAATAGCGCAATCGATGTTCGACCGAATAAAACAGGATTTTGCAAAAGAGCCCGCGGACTTCGAAAGCGAGCTTGAGTGGTTCCAGGCCAAAGAAAACTATGTCGATATGATGAACGAAGAGCTCTCTAAGTTTCTCATCCAAATAACGCAGAACGATCTATCGGAAAGGACGCGCAATCGTGTGGGTAATCAGCTTAGGATCGTCACCGAACTGGAAAGTATGACGGACGAGTGCCTTGCAATCGCTTTCATCTTAAAAAAGAAGCGTTCCAAGCGCCTGGAATTTGAACCCGGCGCATTCGAAGCACTCAAACCTTTTTCGTCGCTGGTGGATGAGTTTTTGACCTTTGTCTCCGACAAACTAAACGTCGGAATGACGGAAATCGAGCTCGGTCAGGCTTCCGAAATGGAAGATAAAATCGACGCCATAAAGAAGAATTTGAAAAAAATGGCAAGAAATCGAATTTCGGGCGGAGCCGACGTCAAAGCCGAGTTGCTTTATATCGACTTGATCCGGCACGTCGAAAAAATCGGAGACTGCTCGTACGCCATCGCTGAGGAATTGCGGGGTTTCGTCCGTTAGGGTAGAAAAAAGACAGGGCATCATGCCGCTGTTTTTTTTGTTTACTTACGGGAGTTTAAAAAGTTTCGATAGAGAAAGGACATCTGCAACGCCGTCCACGAGCACTGCCCCCATGCCGAGCGACAGCGCCGGATCTATATCGATTTTTTTCCTGTCTCCAATCGAAACACAGGACGACGGGCTCAGCGCCAGAAGCTGACAGGTCTTTTGGAAAGGCACGGCGGATGGCTTGGCAACTCCACTATCGTCCAAACCTCGCACCACGGAAAAGCAGCTCCTCACACCAAGAACCCGCAAAGTTTCAACACCTACTTTGTGAGGATTATTGGTGAGCAAAACCAACTTGAATCGCGCGGCCAAATTATCCAGTGCTATCTTCAGCAGAGGATCTGGCTTGAGCCATTCAGCAGGCACAAAGGCTTCTTCCCGCCATTTCACCAAAGTGGACAAAGGGATCCCTAGCTCCATCAGCAGTTCGGCAAGGCTTGTCTCCGACAATTCCTTGCGAGCCCGATTCTTGCGCGCTATATCAACACGGACACGCGCTTCTTCTTCGGTGATGGACAGAGCCTCCGCAAAACGCCGAATCTGCGCCTCGTCTTGCCACCGCAAATATGCGTCGTTCGTATAGAGTGTTCCATCCATATCAAAGATAAGCGCCTTGGGCTGAAGAGGAATAGAGTAAACTACCATATCGGTCAGTCGGGAGTTATCGAACCTTCTGGATAGGTACTGTCCGGAAGTTCCTCAATGACAGAACCATCCTCCGCATCCTGGTTCGCCGCACCTGAAAGATTCGGTCCGCCTCCAACAGGCTTGGGGCCGCCCTTTTCCATTTGTTTCTTGATCATTCTTGCAACTACGTCGCGGTTATCCAAAAGCGAGGACAGTGACCTGTCGTGATGTACCAGGCTGATAATCTGAGCAAACAGGCCTGTTACGTCAGCCTGAATATACCATTCCCGCTGAAGCAACTCTTTATGATAAATAGCATTAGTTCCAATTATCCGATAGAACAACCCTTCCTTGTACGCCTCATCAAAATCGTCTATGGCGGAGCCAGAGAAAATAGGCAGCGAGATCGCGCTTATAACCTTGCTCGCGCCCATGTCTTTGAGGCTTCGCATTCCCTTGATGAGCGTGCCGCCAGTACCAATCATATCGTCTGCCATAAAGACAGTCTTGTCTTTGACAGATCCCAGAAGCCGCATTTCCCGAATGTTCGAGTCGGTGGCATTGCGAGACACTTTTGAGTAATCTCTTTCTTTGTAGAGAAGTGCGAGCGGCCTCTGCAACGCATTGGCATAAAACCGGTTCCGGTCTACTGCACCCGTGTCCGGCGCAAGCACAACAAGGTCTTCCTTCTGGATATCGATTGTAGAAATGAGCTTTTCAATGATCTGGAACGAGGCGTGAAGGTTTTCCAGGCGAAGATTTTCAAAGCAGTTTTCAATCTCATGGGAATGGATATCCAGCGTTATAATTCGAGAAGCGCCTAAATTCTCCAACATGGTACCCACACGCGCAGCGGTAAGCCCCTCCCGACCTTTCTTCTTGTGCTGCCTCGAATAAGGATAGGCTGGCAACACCAGGTTGATACGGTCCGCGCCGGCTTGCATTGCCGCATCTATGGCAACAAACAAATTGAAGATATGGTCGTTCACCGACATCACTTTGTAGATGGCACCATCGTTGAAAGGAATAGGCTGGCGATTGTCAATATCCTGGAAAATATAAAGGTCTTTGCCCCTGATAGACTCCAGAATCTCCGTCTTGATCTCGCCATCAGCAAAGAGCGTGTGCCGTGCATTGACCCGAAATCTAGGCGGCCGATATTTGTCGACAGGTCCTGGAACATACAACAGGCTGGAATTGGCATCGTTCATAAAGTTGATCTGACGGATTGCCTCTTCCTGGCTGATGTGATAGCGCGAAGCAATGCCTTGAGTTTTGCGGTCAAATCTTCGCTTGTAAATCCCGGAGAGCTTACGGGCGACCTGGTCCGCAAAAGCCTCGCCGCCGGGGCAAGCGAGAATAGCCAACTCGGTAGGATCGGAATAACTCATCTGAGTCGCCGCCTTTTTTTATGGAGTAGGTAGTTCAAACTATACCGTAGATAGTTCTTCTGTCAATCCGACTGCTCTCGGGGCCTAGGGCCTAGTACCGAATTACCCTTTGGCCAAATTTTGCTCTTTTGTCGACCTCTTTCTTTACTATGGGAATGAACTCGAGTATTGTAGACAGAAATCACTGTAAAAAAGGAGCCCTTCCCATGGAAGAGCGCACTATCCTGGGTATGCTGGATAAAGCTGCACTGCAGTGGCCAGGCAATCCTTATTTGCTCAAGAAAGAGGACCAGGGCTACATTCCTACATCGTTCGAGCAAGCAGCCGACGCGGCTAAGAGCCTTGCCGCATGGCTTGTTTATCGGGGTTTTAGGCCAGGACAGAATCTTGCCATCCTGGGAGATGGAAGCCCGGAATGGGTTTGTTTTGAGTTCGGTCTCCTGACAGCCGGGTTGGTGTCGGTTCCACTTTCCAACAGGCTCACGGAGACGGAAATTGTCTTTCGCCTGAACCACTCAGAAGCAAAGGGCCTTGCCGTCTCCCACAACTATTTGCAGACAGCCTTGGAGGCAACGGCAAGAGTTTTTGCTGAGGCTATTCCCCACAAAGACTATACGTTTGTTATCCTCTACTTGGACAGCGATTTTGAGTGGGCCAAAGAGCTTTTCGACGCAAAAGCGATGACAGCAAGAGGCGCAAGGCTGAACATAGAATTACTTTGGTATCAGGACGCACTCGCCAAAGGTAATGAAATCCTACAACCCCAGCTCCAGCAAGACGCCGATCCTGCGGCACGTACCAGGGCACAAAAAAACCTCAAGATTCAGCAAAAACTCGAAATGATACGCGCTTCCATACAGGAAAATACCGTTGCGACAATTTCTTATACCTCTGGAACCATGGGGCAGCCTAAAGGCATCATGCTGACACATTTGAATTACTGGTCCAACTGCCACGATTCCAACACGCTCTTCGATAACCCAATGTACTTTAGAATGCTTTTGATGTTGCCACCCGACCATGCTTTTACTCATTCCGTCGCAATCTTCACTGCCTTAACCTGCAGCGTGGCGCTTTATTTCGTCGACACCCGCGGAGGCAACATGGCGACGTTCAGAAATTTGCCAAAAAACATGCAAGAAGCGCAGCCAATGCTTTTGTTTACGGTACCTGCACTATCGGCGAATTTTATGAAGAAGATTTGTCAGGCTGTGCAGGCAAAGGGCCCTCTTATCAATGGCATTTTTAACGCAGGGATTCGCGCCGGCATTCTCTGGAATGGCGACTGTTATCATAAACCCAATTTTCTTGTTCGATTGAAAGCCTTTGTGCCGTATTTTTTTGCAAAAGCCTTTATCTTTGAGTCCGTCAAGAGCCAGACTTTTGGCAAAGCTATCCGATTCTGCGTATCTGGTGGCGCAAAACTCGATATTAAACAACAACAATTCTTTATGGCACTTGGAGTTCCTGTATATCAAGGGTATGGCCTTACAGAAGCGGCCCCTGTTGTAGCATCTAACACTCCAAAACGGCATAAACTTGGGACGGTCGGCATTGCGGCTCCAAGTGTGCGCTATTTCGTTGTAGACGAAAAAGGAAACGAAGTCCAACAAGGCAATATCGGAGAAATCGTTGTTAAGGGCGAAAACGTGATGGCAGGTTACTACAAGAATCCTGAGGAGACAGCTCGTATCCTCAAAGGTAAGCGACTGATGACCGGGGACTTGGGTTACATCGATGAGGATGGTTTTCTGGTGGTGACTGGGCGCAAGCGGGCGCTCCTCATAGGCGAGGATGGAGAAAAATACAGCCCCGAAATCATTGAAGAGGCAGTAATCTCCTCCACGGAGGTTTTCGATCAGGTAATGGTGTGGTGTGTTTACCGCAAGTATCCGTGCGCCCTTGTCTCGCTCAACATGGACGTCATGACACAGCTTGTCCACAGAATAAAACCTCAATCTGCAAAAGAAATCTGTATATTCCTGCAAAACGAATTCTACCGGTTTAAGAATCAAAACACCTTCTCCGGACTCAACCCGTCCTGGATACCGGTTGTTTTTCAGATCGTTACGGAACCTTTCAGCGAACACAATGGCACGATAAATTCCAGTCTAAAACTGGTTCGACATCGCGTCGAAGAGCTCTATGGCGACCTTATTGAATACTCGTACTCAAAAGAAGGATCGAACAACATCAACCCTCGGAATATTGCCGCCATACGTACATTCTTCGCGCTAGATTGATACTGGATTGAGTAGTGTTCATTGGAGTATAGTCGTGTCATGGAAAAAGCGGTCAATTTTAACGACGTCCAGGCGCTCTCTATCGCGCTCACCAAAATGGCCAGCGTCACCGACTCGCCTGGAGAAAAGGCTTTCCCCACTTTCCTTGCCTCGCTCTTGCAACAACTCCCCTACTTTAGGGAATACCCGGAGAATATCCAAACCTTTGCTATACCCAATGACGAAAAGGAAAGAAGCAATTTGTTTGCACTCGTTAAGGGAACAGGGCCTTCCTGTGTTATCCTAACTGGACACTACGATGTAGTGCAAACTTCCATGTATGGCTCGCTGGAACCCTGGGCTTTCGATCCAGAAACCCTTTTGAAGAAATTCTTGGCCCTTTCAGATAAAGAGAAAACCGACGATCGCCCGTCGAACCAGGACAGCCCCATGGCCAAACTCTTACACGACCTCGAGTCTGGGGAGTTTTTACCGGGCCGCGGTATACTGGATATGAAAAGCGGGCTTGCTGCTGGCCTTGCAGTTCTGGCCCGATTCGCCGCCCCCCTTGAGCGAGAGGGCAATATCCTCTTCCTCACCGTGCCGGACGAGGAAGGCTCCAGCCATGGCATGAAGGCTGCTTCTGCAATGCTGCCTCACTACCTGGAAGAACGTGGCCTTGTGCCGAGCGTCATAATCAACTTGGATGCGGCCGTGGACCAGGAGGGCGGCGAATCGGGCCGAGCCGTCTTTACCGGTTCTGTCGGTAAGCTCTTGCCCTTTGTTTACTTTATTGGGAAATGTTCCCATGCGGGCGCCCCTTTTGACGGAATAAACCCTGTTCTGGCTGCTTCGGAATTTGCGCAGGCTGTGGAATGCAATCCCGACTTCCTGCAGGAGCGCCAGTCCAGCCCCGGCGAAGAGCCGCCGCCGCCGACCATCCTCTATTTTCGAGAGTCGCGTCAACGCTACGACGTCACTACGCCTGACTCTGTTTTCGTTGCAATGAACATTCTCACACACAGCAAATCACCCCAAGAAGTGCTCGAACTTGTGAGCAAGGCTGCTTTTGACGCCATGAACAGGTCTATTTCAACGCTCCGCGAACGGGCCTCTACCATGGCAAGGCGTGTTTCAGGACACTTCTTTTTGCCGGTGCGTACGCCGCGTGTGCTCAGTTTTGAAGAATTGGCAGCCCTGGCAGAACACACCAGCCCCGGCATTCTGGAAAAGACAAGGGCATACGCCATAAGTAAATGCCCAGAGGATCAGGTCCAACAGACTCTGCTTGTGCTCAAGGAACTTGTTCCCTTCTCCAACATAGAAGGCCCCGCAGTAATTGTTGGCTTCGCTCCACCGTATTATGCTCGCGCCGAGTTGGACAAGGCAAAATACCTCGATTTTGTGACTCGACTGCGTGCGGAACTCCTTGCGTTTTCTCAACAGACAGGCAAAAGCGTGCGCGTACGTCCCTTCTTCCCGGGCATTTCGGATATGAGCTTCCTGGCTCCTGCCGATACTGTCGAGCAAAGAGCCTACGTGCGCAGCCAGTCGGCCATCCTCGATTCCAGCGCTTCGGAAGAAACGCGTATCACAATCGATTGTCCAGTGATCAACGCTGGGCCCTGGGGCCGGGACTATCATCAAATGGGTGAACGTATCAATATACAGTACGGATTTAAGGAGTTGCCGGAATTGTTGTGGCGCCTCGTGAATGTGGCATTCGATGTGGCAAAGGAACAGCACGATGAACGATAGATCCACTGAAAAGCCAGCCATCATTTTTGACTTTGGGCGCGTTCTGGGTCTGGACCAAAACGCAGAGGTCGTCGCATCCATGGCGAAATTTTTTGAGACGGATATCGAGTCTTATCGTCGAGCTTATTCTTTGTGCAGAAACGAATACGACCGCGGGACCATCTCTGATTTTGACTATTGGAAATCGGTGGCCTCAAGCCTGGACCGGCAAATTACCGAAGCTATGGTTCCCAGTTTGATAAAAATGGATCTCGAGAGCTGGTTCTCAATCAATTACGATATGTACAACCTCGTTAAGAGGCTGCATGCCGACGGTTTTAGACTCTTTCTGCTTTCCAACATGAACTTTGCAGGAAGAGACAGGCTTATTAACCGCAACGAATGGGGCCCCTACTTTGAGCATATGTTTTTTTCCTGCGACCTGGGGCTCATTAAGCCAGAGCGCGCCATCTATCAGTATTGTGTGGAACAGGTCGGGATAGAACCCGAAAACTGCATCTTCATAGACGACTTGCCTGCCAATGTCGAGGCAGCGCGAGAATTTGGAATGTATGGCATTGTGTTTAGGGGCTACGACGCCTTGTGGCCAGAGCTGAGCCGCCGCCTCGCCGCACAGGCGGTGCAAAAAGGCAGCTACGCTTACCTATCCGATACACTTTGAGCCATACTTGAGAGGTAATGATGCTTTACGTCGTTTCGCTTGGCGGTTCCATTGTCTCGCCCCCCTCTGGCCCGGACGCCAAATTCCTGGCCGATCTTACAACCCGTTTGGCCGCATGGTTAGAAAGTGACGCTGCCCGGCGTATTATCCTCATTGTCGGCGGCGGCGAGCCTGCCCGCAGCTATCAGGAAGCATACCGGCAGACCTTTGCCCTGCTGGGTAAACAGATCATGTCCAACGATGCGCTCGACTGGATCGGCATAGCGGCCACGCGCCTCAATGCGCAACTCGTAAAGCAAGTACTTAGTGACTATTGCCCCGACGATGTCGTGACAGACCCTTCGGGACCGATTGAGTTTACAGGCCGAGTCCTGGTTGCGGCAGGTTGGAAACCGGGATTCTCCACCGATTACGATGCCGTGTACCTGGCCGAGCGTTTTGGAGCAAGACTCGTGCTTAACCTGTCGAATATCTCGCAAGTGTACACTGCTGATCCCAAGCGGTATCCGGACGCCAAACCTATCGATGCCATAAGCTGGGAAGAGTTCCAAAAGCTCGTCGGCACCACATGGAACCCAGGGGCAAATCTGCCCTTTGACCCAATTGCCTCGAGTAGAGCAGCGGCCGCCAACGTCGCCGTGGTCTGTGCAAATGGCAGGAACCTCGACAACGTGTTTAATATTCTGGACGAAAAACCATACTTGGGCACGCTTATTGGGGCAAGGCCCGAGGCAAATCCCAATGGATAATCACGACGAAGAATCAAAAGACCATCTGGTCGGCTCCGATCGAGGCTTTCCTTTGCCACGGACGGTAGAAGAATACCGCCACGCCGCGCTCGATACGATTATTACGGCCTACGCGCACGATAAACTCACCTTGCAGGAGTATGAGAATCGCGTCGATGCAATACAGAAGGCAACAACGCAAGACGCAATTCTCGCTCAAGTTTCGGACTTGCTACTCAGTTTTGCCCCGCTGGACTCCGGGCGACCTGTTGCAGGTGTAGACCAAACTCCAGGCTCAGGAAACCCTGTGTTTGCCCTTTGTATTATGGGAGAACGCAAGTTGACCGGCGATTGGCTTAAAGGGCGAAGCGTAACAAGTATAACCGTGATGGGCGAAACCAAAATCGATTTGCGCAATACCGCGCTTCCGCCAGGCACACTCAAGATTCAGGCCTTTGCTGTGATGGGCGAGATCGACATTCTTGTGCCAAAAGGCGTACCGGTCAGCATGAATGTGGTCCCTTTGATGGGCGAAGCCCGCATACGCAGGGGATCTGCAGTGGAACGTAGTGGCACGGTGCCCGCTGGCCTGGCGCCTGGAAGGACCGAGGCCTCTGTGGCCATAGAAATCTCTGGACTAGCCCTTATGGGCTCGATCATAGTAAAAGCAGGGTGAAGCCAAAAAACCGAACGTGCGATGGTATCTCGCGATCCAGTTGTTACAGCTTCCCTATATCTTGTCTATCAGCATTGAACACTTGCCCGACGGTATGGGTAGCGTTTTCTTTTTCTTGTTGAGCACATTGATTGTAAAGTAATAGAGCTTCTCGCTCTCCATGTGGATCTCCCAACCACGGCCGGATTTGCTTGAGAGAATGGTGACCATGTTGCGTTTGAGCGAAAGGTTCTCAATCCCCATGATCTCCAGGTTGGGGATGATCCAATCGACGGTTTTTCTCGGCAGAGATATGTAAAGCCCGATAATATTCTCAATCATGAGTGCCACGCTCGTAAGCCCACAGTATGGTAAATAATGCGGTAGCGGCCAGTCGGGATGCCCTTCCCAATGGGCTTTGCCTTCTTGTTGTGGCTGGTATGCGCTCCAGACAATAGGCTTATGATCTTTTGGGTGAGGCGCTTCCTCGCCCTCTGGCGCGCCTTCGTTGACATGCATGGAATCCAGCACAAAATAGAGGTGCCTTATGGCACAATCGCGCGCAAACTCGTAGAAATTGTACTTCTCCAAACCCTTGATCACCATAAAAGTGAAGGCCGGAACCACCGAACCACGGTAGCCGTTGCCGGTCTTGTCGTATTCAGGGCTGTCCACGGAGAGCGTCGGGAAGGGGTTCTCAGTCCCGAAACACTGCGGATCTCTTAGTTTTTGAACGAGTTTCTCCGCTCGCTCTTCATTGGGGATTTCAGCAAGCAAAAGCCAATACGTACCAATCGTTTTTACTCGGACCTGATTCTCGTTCTCGTCCAAATCGAAATAAAAACCTTTGTCCGCATCCCACATTTTGCCATTGATTCGCGTCTTTAATGAAAAATAGTCGCGCTTGTATTGGAACGAAATTTCTTTGTCGTTGAGTATGTCCCCCATGGCCGAAATGTACAGCGCATTCATAGCCATGACAGCGTTGAAGTCTACAAGGTAGCGCGCGTTCTCCCTTGGTGAGTTTTCCATACCACTTGCAGCAACCGGCGTGGCATACAGACCGTTCGCTTGCTTAAAATTAGCCTCAAGCCACTTGTAATGCTTTATAAGAACTGGCATTACGTCTTTGATTCGCTTTTTGTTTGCGGTTTTGTGATACAGGTTGTACTCCGCCCAACCAAAGAGAGGCAAAATAAGTCCCTCCGGATTGTTGAGTTGAAGGATCGGCTGGCCGGTCTGTATGTCGTATGCGGCACGAATGGCGCCATTGGGCTCCTGGAGGCTATAGAGCGCATCGAGCCCATTGGATGCGGAGAAAATCCGGTTACTGTAGACCATAAAAAAAGACGAAAAGACCTGTTCCAAAACATCCAACGCAGGTTTTTGCGGATAGTAGAAGAATTTTATCTTTTCGAAACTGGTACCAGGCCCACCGGTTGTCCAACAGTCAGCCACCCACGCCCAGGTTCGATCATAGATTTCAACAAAATCCTGATCATAGAAATGTACACGCGGAAAATCTTTTTTGTTCAAAAGAGAACCCCTCTTAGCTACACGTCACAGGCAGGCAGAGCTGAATTTGCCGCCCTTGCTCATCAAAGGTATGTCGCCCGACTAATCACTGGCAAAAAACGCACTGTCGCTTCAAAAAGCAACGTATTTTTATACACTATAACTCTTTCACTATAATACTCTTTTTTTTGTTTGTCAAATTTCATTGCCGGCAGAATCTTTGGAAATTTTCAGATTCTTTCGGCGCATCCGCACTATACAATCGTCAAGTTTGGCCTTGCCCTTAACGATATCTTCAGCAAGAGACCGACAATCCGGTCCACCGCACGCCCCACAGTCCAGTCCGGGCAACACCGCAACGATTCTTTCCATTTCTTCTGCCATACGCAGCGCCTTAGAAAAATCCTGATCCAGCATCATCACAGGGGTAGGCAGGATTTCGGTTTCCCAGCGCATTTCCAGATCGCTTGGCGCCACGCTGCCGAGGGAAGGGCCAGCAGAGCCTTTAGACAGAGTAGCACCCGGAGATGCAGAAGCATTGAGCGCATCAGTAGGGGCTGAGTCGCCCAAGAATCCGGGCTCATTCTGACGTTCCGGGGTGGACACAGATATTCTTGCCTGCGCCGCTACTGCTTTTATTGTGCTTCGGGCTACGTGTGGATTGGCGACAGCCATCGGTCCTCCCACGCAGCCCCCAGGGCAGGCCAGGGCCTCAATATAAGGGAGGTCGGTAAACTTGCCATTGTCGATATCTTCAAATAGCGCAATGACATTCTCAATTCCATCTACAGAGACGGCGCCGGGGATACGCAGCGACTCGAGCTCGCCGTCCGAGCGCGCCCAGTCGATTCCTGTTCCCAAACCAGGATACTGAGAGAATTTCCATTTGGGATGTGCCAGGCCACTTTCAGCACGTCTGCGCTGTGAGGCAATGGCTTTCTCCAGCGAAGGGAAAATATCCTGAAAAGAAAAGACGGCGCTGATCATTGAGGTTTTATAACCAAGCGGAAGCCGAATGGCCGTTACTTTGGACGTACATGGGGTGATAAAAAACACACCAACCTTGCGCTGATCGAACTGACCAGAGGACTCGGGAACAGAATAGCGCAGATCTGCCTGATAGACTTGGGCCAAAAGATCCCGGGCTTGCCGTGCTGCAATCTCCATCGGCTGCAAGAATGGCACCAGGTTGGGCAAGAGGGAAGGGAATCTAAGCTGAACAAGACGCACCACGACTGGGCAGGCCGACGAAATAAGCGGACGCATCTCGGTTCGCTCAACATAGCGCCGAATTGCTGGCGTCAGGACGGAAGCGCCCCAGGCTACGTCCACCACTTCGTCAAAACCTATGTCGTGAAGTGCATCAAAAACTTGTGCAGGCCGGCAGTTCGAACCGAACTGTCCGTAGATAGAGGGTGCGGGCAAAGCCACGCGGATTTCGTAGTCTGACAAAAGAGAAATCGGATCTGTAGCGGATTTCTTTGCGCCTTTTGGACAGATTCTGATGCACTCGCCGCAATCGATGCAGCGCTCCTCCATAATGTGGGCCTTACCTTGCCGCACGCGGATAGCCCTCGTCGGGCAATGTCTTACGCACGTGGTACAGCCCACACAGAGATTTGCGTCGAGGTAGACCGAATGGAAAATGCTCATACCCATATGTGATCCTGTGTAAAATCTCGTTTAAGGCGACTTATGGTTGCGTGTTCAGATGAAAGACCATCCGGACCGTCGTGCCCCGCCCAACCGTGCTCTCTATGAAGAACTCATCCGAGTTGCGCTTCATATTCGGTAAGCCCATACCAGCGCCAAAACCCATATTCCTGATCTCATCGCTCGCCGTCGAGTAGCCTTCTGTCATTGCAAGCTCGATGTCGGGGATACCTGGTCCCTCATCCCGCAGATTGATATTCACAGTGCTCGGCGTAAATTCGACCTCCGCTGTACCGCCGCCGCCATGGATGGCGATGTTCATTTCGCCTTCGTACAGAGCGATCGCAATGCGCTTCACGGTTCCCTGGTCGATGCCGAGCTGTGCAAGGAGCCGTTTTACCTCTGCAGAAGTCTTTCCTGCGGCGTTAAAATCCATGCCGGGAATAAAATAGCTCAATTTCACTTTGAGTAACGCACCTTGAACTTATGCTAAGCGATAGTACGTGTACCGCTGCCGCGCAGGCCTGCTTCGTAGAGTTTGCCGCAAGCGACAAACATGGAGTACTTCGTGCTCAGCATGATAATGCCGAAGCTCTTGGCCAGCTCAATCATCTCGGCCGTGGGCACTTTCCCCCGCACAAAGACGATTGCCCGTATGTCCATGAGGTCGGCGGTCCGCACCACCTGAGGATTCACGAGGCCGGTCAGAAGAACGACGCTTTCCTTAACAAAAGCCATGACGTCGCTCATGAGGTCGGCACCACAGGCTGATCGGACATCAAGGTCGAGATCGTCTTCGCCTGAATAAACCTGGGCGTACAAAATCTGGGCTATTTCTCGAACTTTCATACGATGCTCCACAAAATAAGGCTACACATAACAAAGCTGCTAAAACGGCTAAAGCGGCTGCTTGGACGGCGCATTGAAGCGGGCCTCCATTAAAACCGTTGCTACCCTTAAAGCGGCTGCCGGCCCCGGAAGGAACGGGCCAGAGTCAGCCTGTCAGCATATTCCAGATCGCCACCGACCGGAATACCCGTTGCAAGACGCGTTACCTTGACCCCTTCTGGTTCCAGAACCTTTTTAAGATACAGCGCCGTGGTGTCGCCTTCAATCGTCGGATTTGTGGCGATGACGACTTCTTCAATAGGCTGACTCGAGGTGCGGCTCTGTCGGATGCGCTGCACCAAGGAGGCGATGCGCAGCCGGTCAGGACCAATGCCGTCCAAGGGCGACAGTAGCCCCCCAAGGACGTGGTACAGGCCCTCAAATTCCTTGGACGCCTCGATAGTGATGACGTCCTGAGGCTGTTCGACAACGCAGACCAAGCGGCCGTTCCGCTGTGGGTTATCGCAAACATCGCAAGGGTCGGCCTCGGTGTACGAACCACAGACTGAGCAGAACTTGACCCGCTCCTGCAGCTTACCAACTTGCTCGGACAAGGCCTTAACGTAATTCGGATCGGCCTTGAGAAGATAGTACGCCATACGCAGCGCACTTTTTCGACCTACACCGGGCAGGCGCATGAGGAGGCTGACAAGATCTTCCAACGCTCTCATTACTGATTCCCGAATGGATTACCGGCAGGGCTGCCAAATGGCCCGCCCGAGCCAAAGGGAGTACCACCGAACGACCCATCGAGGCCTCCAAAGGGGCTGCCTCCAAAGGGGCTGCCGGGGCCAAAAGCTCCTGGTGGAAGACCCATCGAAGCAAGAAGGGAGCTCATTTCGGCTTGAACCGCCTGGCGAACCTTCTCCGCAGCGTCGTGATGGGCGGCCTTTACAAGATCCTGGATCATTTCCCTGTCGCCGGTAGCGATTAAGTCGGGAGAAATCCAACAATCGAGCATCTCGAGCGTGCCGGAAAGCGTCACCTTGACCATGGCGGCGCCTGCCTGGCCGGTCGCAGTAATGGCAGCGGTACGGGCCTGCAGCTCTTTGGCCTTATCTTGAATAGCCTGCTGATTTTTTAAGAGATTCATCATGTCGGATACATTCATAAAAACACCCCACTTTCTGGTTTCCTGTTATCAATCCGGCTCTGGATATGCAAACTGGATCTGCAAACCGGATCTGCAAACTGGATCTGTAAACCGGGTCGAAAACTGGCTCAAAAATTTGGCGCCACAAGCCAGGCCCAAAATTTGGCGCCACAAAACCCTGGCTCCTTACTCTCTAGCGGCTTACCACTGAATCCTGCGAATCCAGAGCGCGCGGAAAAGTCACGATACACACGCAAAATGTGCATCCAAACCGACGTGAACCGTTTAGAATGGCTCATCGTAGAATGGATCAGAATAAAACGAATCCTCATCGTCGTCTTTTTCCGAAGCCTCACTTTCTGGTACTTTCGTGCGTTCATCGCTGGAGGAGACCGAAGCGTTGGGCTCAGATGATTCGGACAAGCCGGTGTGAGTGGGGCCACTTTGCGTTTGGGCGGAGCTGCTTTGGCCCCGGACCTGAGTGGAACCGCCTTGAACGATAGACGAGGCAGAATCTCCGGCAGTAGCCGCGTCCGAGACGGCCACCAGGCTGCCTTTGAAGCACTTTTCAACGGCGGCAACAACGGCGGCCTCCTCGGGCGACATGGCCGCCGCTGCGGGGCGGGTGGCGGTCTCGGACGCGCCCTCCTTTGCTAGAAAGCCTGCACCTTCATCCAAAAAACCCTTGCGGCCGAACCGGGAGCCGGCTTCGTTGCCCCGCGGGCCGCCTTCGGCGCCCAGCACCCCAGTTTCGGCGCCAAGCGCCCCAACTTCGCCGCCTACCGCGCTCTCTTCAGCACCTTGTGCGCCGCCCTTGGGTTCAACATCCCTAGAGCCGGCCATCACTCCTTGCCCAACACCATGCCCACTTGCCAAGCCGGCCGAAACCCTGACGGAATCCACTAGGCCAACAGTTCCATTACTTGAACCATTTCCAGCATTGTAGCCGCTTCCGGCACCTCTGCTGTTGCCGGTACCTCGGCTACTTTGCCCCCCGGCGCTCGTGCTGCTGGCCAATCGAACATCCAGCCTCTGAGCCGAGCCCAGTTTCTGAGCCACTATCTCTGCAATCAGCCCCAGGAACCGTCGCATCAGATCGAATTCCATTTTGGTGTTCACTGTGAGCCAAAGCACCGAATCGACAACTTCCCAATCATGGCTTTTTTCGATCGTGGTAGCGAGCATCACATTATTCTTTCTGACATCGGCAACAAGCACACGCTTAAGCTCGCCAAGGTTCTGCAAGCTCAATTGTGGCGCCACACTTGAATTCGTTGTACTTGAATTCGTTGTACCTAAATTTGAAGCGCTCTGATTCGCCGTGCTGGAACTTCCCGAATTCGCATTCACCATGCCCACATTCGACCCGACATCACGCGATTGTGACGCACTAGGTCGCGATCCACTAGACGCTGATACGCCAAGTCCCGCCACCGTAGCCTTGTTCTCCACCACAGAACGTAAAGGTTGCGGCTGTGTCTGACGTTGCTCTGCAGGTGCAGGATTTCCGCGTTGTCCCGTACTTACGCCAGACAGACGCCCATCATTCACGCCCCCAGCCTTGCCAGTTCCGAAGGCAACCCCACTTGCAGTGTCACCGCCCTGGCCTTGGCTTTGGATTTTGCTTTGGCCTTGACTTTGGCCCAAAAGCTGCCTGCGCAGCACCGCAACCGCATTGGCCAAATCCCCCGGCGCAATGAATTCTCCAATGTGCGAACCCTTTGCCACCGCCAATTCCAGCTCGTAGCGCGGGTCGATCGATTCCTTCAACGTGCGATACGCTGAAAGGAAAATGCTCAAAAGCTGCTCAATCCGCTCCACAGAGAGTGCCTCGCCGATCGAAAGGTCGAACGAGCTCACGGGCGCTCCTATAAGACTTTCCTTCGTAATGCCATTCTTCAGGAGGAGCAGCGCCCTGCAGTATTCCACCGCATCCACCACAAATTGCTCGTTGGAAACCCCGCCGGAGAGAATCTCGTCCAAAAGCGACAAAGCACCCGACGTATCCCCGCGCACAAAAGCCCCAAAAAGCAGATTCATCTGATCCTGCCCCACAAGGCCGAGCTTTTCCTTGATCAATTTGGCCGTGATGTGCCCTTCCGCAAACGAAACGATCTGGTCGAACAGCGTGTATGCGTCGCGCACCGAGCCGCCGGATTCCCGCGCAATCCAGAGCAAAGCCTCGGCTTCCGCACTAACGCCGATATCCTGAGCGGCACTTGCCAACAGTTTGACAACGACATCCGACGGTACGAGCCTGAACGTGAACTGCTGGCAGCGGCTTTTTATCGTAGCGGGCACTTTGTGAGGCTCGGTGGTGGCAAAAATGAACACAACATAGGGTGGCGGCTCTTCGATCGTCTTTAACAGCGCATTGAAAGCGCTCGTCGAGAGCATGTGCACTTCGTCGATGATATAGACCTTGTAGCGCCCCGAATTGGGCGGGAAAAGCACCTCGTCCTTTATCTGCCTTACGTTTTCCACCGAGGTATTAGACGCGCCATCTATCTCGATCACATCGAGCGAAGAACCGGCTGCAATTGCCTTGCACGAGTCACACTCGCCGCACGGGTGGGCCGTTGGGCCTTTTTCGCAATTCAATGCCTTGGCAAGAATTCGCGCAGTCGAGGTCTTGCCGCAGCCCCGCGGACCGGAAAAAAGATACGCGTGCGCGATTCGCCCCGTTTCTATCGATTTTTCGAGCGTGGCGGAGACAAACTCCTGACCGGCAAGTTGCTCGAAAATTTGAGGACGTTTTCGTGTCGCGGTGACTTCGTAAGACATGGATTCAAAATAACACGGAGAGGCGTAAGGGTAAAGCCTCGAGGGCAGAAAGCCAGGCGCTCTGCGGCACCGCACCTACCGCTTACCGTTGCTTCCTTCCGGACCTGGCGGGGTTGGGCGGCGGTTACGAGCACAGTGCCTGGCTTTCTGCCTTCGAACCTTGTAGGCGGAGAGACAGGGATTTGAACCCTGGGTACCCTTACGGATACACGCGACTTCCAATCGCGCACCTTCGACCGCTCGGTCATCTCTCCCAAAAAAACGCAAAGAACTATACGAAGAGAAATAACGAAACAAGCGGAGAGAGGGGGATTCGAACCCCCGGAACCAATAAAGGTTCAACGGTTTTCGAGACCGCCCGATTCAACCGCTCTCGCATCTCTCCAAGGGCAACGAGGCTAAGAGGATTCGAACCTCCGACCTTCAGATCCGCAATCTGAAGCTCTATCCAGCTGAGCTATAGCCTCACAAAAACGGTCACAAAAACAAAACGGAGAGGGGGGGATTCGAACCCCCGGTACCCTTTAGGGGCACAACTCCTTAGCAGGGAGCCCGATTCGGCCGCTCTCGCACCTCTCCTTCTAGACATCAGGGATCGGAGCAGGGGGGATTCGAACCCCCGGTACCTTGCGGTACAGCGGTTTTCAAGACCGTCTCCTTAAACCCCTCGGACACCGCTCCATTCTAGAAAAACACTGAATCGGCGAAAGTTGACATTAAGCGAAAGTGCTCAAATTGTCAATAGTTCCTACTGCCTATGCCAAATGAGCGATAAATGCCCAGAGGCGGTTCCCAGGTGAGCTTTACCTCGACCACTGTTGCGGCGGAAGGCCCCCGTTCGAGCCAGCTTGCAAAGGCTTTGAGGTCTTCCTCTTCGCCCTCCGCCCACACCTCGACTGAACCATCATCGAGGTTCTCGACCCAGCCCGTTACGCCGAGCGCCCGTGCCTTATATGCGGCCGAAACTCTAAAGCCGACGCCCTGTACGTCGCCTAACACCACCGCGTGAAATGCCTTCATACTCCCCACCAGTTCTCCTCGACCATTCAACGGCGGCCCGACACCCGCTCAACCCGCACGCGAGCCCTGCTGCGTTCTGCGCCGCTCGAGTTCGGCCTCCACAGCTGCATAAAGCCGATTCTTTTCCGGCGGTGGGAACACATTTATCGCCGAATCCCTGGAAAAGTCCGCACAAAGCCGCATGATCTCCACACAAGGATCCAAGAGTTCGAGACAATCGGCCAGGAGCGAAGGCAGACGCCCCGGGTAAAGCGGCATAAACTCGCCCAAAGGGAATTGTAATGCAAGACTCGATCCTTTTGCCAAGCGCAAATCGTGAAACTTTATACCCTCGATACCTTGGTCGTTC
>JAFIHQ010000079.1 GCA_017849315.1 Treponema sp. | reverse complement strand
TGCCGCAATGCCCGAGACACTGATAGAAAGCGAACTGTTCGGTGCAGAAAAAGGCGCTTATACGGATGCTGTAACGCGTAAGGGAGCCATTGGTAGAGCCTCAGGCGGCACGCTCTTTCTTGATGAGATTGGGAGCATGGCCCAAAGTGCTCAACCAAAACTGTTGCGGGTTGTCGAGACAGGCGAATACTACCCGTTGGGTTCTGAAAGGCCGCAAAAGTCCGATTTTAGGCTCGTGAGTGCGTCGTGCAAGAATCCTGTCGACATGGCTCAGAAGGGCCGGTTTAGGCCTGATCTCCTCTTTAGGATATCCGACCTCATCATATTCATTCCGCCTTTACGGGACAGAAAAGAAGACATACCGCTCCTGGCTGAGCATTTCTGCAGGTTGACTGGCAACGGAACCTGCGAACTTTCCTCGCAGGCCATGGAGAAGCTTGTTGCATTTTCCTGGCCAGGCAATGTTCGTGAGCTCAGGTCTGTCATTACTAGAGCCTGCGTCAATGTTCAAAGCGGGCTTATCCGCGCGGGCGACATTTCTTTCATCTCCGATTTTCATGACATCTTTCGACCGCTCGCAGGATAAGGAGTTCTACCTCAATGCACTTAATTCGATGAATCAGAATTTGAAGAATCGGAACCCTGTTTGTTTGGGCAAGAGGTGAGCTCGTCTTTTCTGGAAGCCTTTCCGCTGGAAGCCTTTCTGCCCAAAGCCACGCTTTTTAAGAAAAGACTGCGCAAGTAGTGGACCTCACTTTTCGAAAGCGAAGCGCGTTCGCAAAGATCAATCAGGTAATGGCGCGCATAGCTTGAGTCGCTTTTTCTGAATGCCCCAACTCCTGCAAGTGAGCCGATTATTGCATCTATTTCGGCCTCTACGACGGCACGAGTCGCCCGATTCCCGTTTCCAGCCGTCGTAAAGCCGCCAGACAGTGCCGACTTTGGAACGTATTCAGAAACAGATGCCTCGGCAGATGCCTCGGCGTCCAACATTGTCGCACTTATGGACGCCATTCTTAACTCATAGCAAGCCACTTGGACCGCCTGCGCCACGTTGAGTGATGGGAAACTGTCTGAGGTTGGAATATGTACCGCGATAGTGCATTCGGCGAGTTCCGTGTCCGAAAGCCCATCTTTTTCGTTGCCGAAAACCAGGTAGACCGCATCCTGGCCGCTCATCGCCACACTTAGTGCGAAGTCCCGCAAAGCTGAGGACTGTTCTTTTCGCCGCGCTCCCATTCTGCGCGAGAACCCTGCTGAGAGGGTTGAGTCTTGAAGCGCTTCAGGGAGCGTGCTGAATCGCCGTGCGTTCTCATAAACGTCCAGGGCGTGCACCGCCATCATGGCAACAAGCTCTTCGTCGTATGACGGACAGTCGGCAAGAATGAGCTTTTGCAAACCCATTGTCTTCATGGCGCGACAAATCGACCCGACATTGCCAGATTCCTTGACTCTACAAATCACTATCGTATAAGGCAACATGTCCGCTTTTGGTTCATTCATGCTTGTGTACCTGTAGTGTGCATCGTATAGTAGCACCATGTACAAAGACAACGGCCGCAATGGCTCGCCGAACCGCGATTCAATTTTAAACGGGCGCCGCGCGCTCGTAGTGGGTGGAACTGGCGGTATAGGCAAGGCAGTGGTCTGGAATCTGGTACGACGCGGTACAGTCGTCACGATTCATGGCCGGTCCAGGTCCAAAGTCGAAGCACTGGTAGATGAAGTACGAAGCAAGAATGGCCTTGCCTATGCCTTTGTTCAGGAGATTACCGATCCAGCCTCATTTTTGGCCTCGCTTGAGTCGAACCTTGCAGCGACAGAAAGCAGCGTGCCTTTTGACGTCGTCGTTGTCGCCTATGGACCGTTTGTACAGAAACCTTTGCAGCAACACAGTGTTTTGGATTGGCAAACCGTTGTGCTCCTGGATCTAGCCCTTCCTGGGATGCTTGCCAGTTACGCTCTTCCCGGAATGATAAGCCGACGTTTTGGGCGCTTTCTTTTCTTTGGCGGGACCAAGACCGACACAATACGCGCTTACAGGGGCAACGCCGCCTATGCGGCTGCCAAAACCGGTGTTGCCGTTCTTACAAAATCCATCGCTGCAGAAGGAGCATTGTACAACGTGGCTGCGCTCACCGTTTGCCCCGGCATAGTAAAAACCGAATATTTGCAAGGCAAAAGCCTTGCTTCGGCGGATCAGGCGGCGCAAGTTGCAAAAGGCGGCACACTCTTGGAACCCTCGTGGGTAGCCGAAACGGCCCTGTCCCTCTTGGATGCTGAACCTTGTCTTGCATCTGGTGCCATCGTCACGCTGGACGCGGGTTTGACAAGCTGGACCTAACAAAGTTACTATACTTCCATGCCGTCCAAACTACTGGCCCGGGCAGGAAACTCCGTTCCTGCCACGCAAAATGACAGTTCTAGCAATCGAGCATCCCAGCAACCGGGCTCCTCAAATCCAGAAAAGAATGAGGCAAATGGCGGCCGTGTATACCTAACGACAGAACCTTTGCAGGACATCGCCGATTCTGTGTGCGTGCATCCCCGTTGTCCATTTGATGATCCTCATATTGCGGTTTTGGACGCAACGCTGGGTTCGATTTTGAAAGATCGCCCCCGGTTTCTCATGCTCGATTTTTCAATGGTAGATAACTTGGACAGTGCAGGCTTGGGTTACTTAGTCGCCCTGCAAAAACGGCTACGAGCCGAAAATGGCGAGCTCTTGCTCTACTCCTTGCGGCCGAAATTGCAGCGCTTTATAGAAGAGCTTGGCTTTGGTTCCTTCTTTTCCGTCGCGTTGGACTTGCCCTATGCGATTGAGTATATTGAAAAAGCTGTCAAAGAGGTTTTTCCCATTCTGACGCAGTGTCCTGCGTGTTCGGCGACCCTGAGTATTGCCCAACCAGGGCGAGGTAGATGTCGCGCGTGTCAGGCCATTCTTACGGTTTTGCCCGACGGTTCGGTAGTGTTGGGATGATGAGAAAAGCGGGCCTTTCTGCAGTAGTTTACAAGGGGGTAGCGCAGTGAGTGAAATTGGAAACGAGCCAGTTGCTAAGGTCGAGCAGTACCTGAACGATCTGGGTGTTGCATACCAAAAGCTCTCGTCGGAAACATGGCTTGTAGAAGACGAAGCCAGGGGTTTGCCAAAAATGGTGATAAGCCAAAGCGACCCGGTTGTAATCATTCGGGCCTCTGTCATGCCAGTCCCGCCCAAAGGGGGCGATGTGCTTTTCAAGACGCTCTTGCAACTGAATTTTACGGATTTTCTGCATGGTGCTTACGCCATCGATGGGGATCAGATCGTTGCTCTGGATACCCTCGAATTAAAGAGCATGAATAAAGACGAACTTAGCGCTTCTATAGAAGCAATGGCGATCGCATTGAGTCAAAACTATCCTCTGCTGTCCAAGTTTGCAGAAGGAAAAGCAGGATCGGCCACAGAGAAGGAGGAGTAATCCATGGGTATTTTCGATAGGCTAAAGACCGTCATTTCATCGAATATCAACGATGCTATTTCCAAGGCTGAGGATCCGGAGAAGATGCTCAACCAGATGCTTATCGATATGAACGAACAGCTTGTTGAGTCCAAGAAAGCGGTGGCAATGGCCATTGCCGACGAAAAACGACTCCAGCGCGAGCTCAACGACAACAAAAACCAAGCTGCAGAATGGGAAAATAAAGCCATGGTTGCGGTGCGCGCCGGTCGGGACGATCTAGCCAAAGAAGCGCTCATGCGGAAGCAGGAGCACGATAGCTATGTCGCCCAGCTCACAACACAGTGGGAAGCTCAAAAAGAATCGGTAGAAAAACTGAAGGAGTCCTTGCGGCAGCTTCAGACCAAAATTGACGAAGCCTCCCGCAAGAAGAACATACTTATAGCAAGAGCCAAGCGTGCTCAGGCTCAGGAAAAGATCAATCAGACAATGTCTTCTATTGCCGGCAATACGAGCGCCTTTGACACCTTTGACAGGATGGCGCAGAAGGTCGACGAACTTGAGGCCCGCACCGAAGCTCAGAAGGAGCTGGACGACGCCACCTCCGGCGCATCGCTCGAACAGCAATTTGCAGCCCTTGAGTCGTCTCCTGCCGCCGCAGACGCAATGCTTGAGCAGCTCAAGCAGAAGATGATTGAGCAGGATGCCGGCAAGGCCAAGGAAAGTCCCAATAGCGTCAATCCGTAAAGCTCAGTAAGGCTGTCGCAACCAGGCGGACTTGATTAACTTACTTGACTTACTTGTCTTCCACACGGGAGATGTGGGCCCCAAGTGCCTGCAATCTCTCCGTGATCTTTTCATACCCCCGCTCAATCTGATAAACGTTTTGAATGGTGCTTATGCCGTCGGCGCAAAGGGCTGCTATGACCATAGCCATACCCGCGCGGACATCGGGGGAGACAAGCAGGGCCCCGTTGAGCCGGGAGGGTCCCACAACCACCGCCCTATGCGGGTCGCACAGAATTATCTTTGCACCCATACCTATCAACTTATCTACAAAGAACATACGTGATTCAAACATCTTCTCGTGAATGAGGGCTGTGCCTTCAGTCTGTGTGGCCACGACGGTCATGATGGAAGTGAGATCAGGCGGGAACCCTGGCCATGGAGCG
>JAFIHQ010000078.1 GCA_017849315.1 Treponema sp. | reverse complement strand
GCGGACACCCGCTCGCCAATTTTGTAGCCGCGGACCGCCCTGCCCATGTCTACGATCGTTCCCACAAACTCGTGGCCGGCAGTCTGTCCCACTTTGATGGTCTTTTGCGCCCAGTCGTTCCAACTCCATATATGAACATCAGTTCCACAAATAGCGGTCTTCTTGACCTTGATAAGTACGTCATTATCTCCTATAGCGGGTATTGGAACATCTTCCATCCAAAGGCCAACTTCCGCTTTGCTCTTGACTAAGGCTTTCATAGCGTTATCTCCTTTTCTTCATCAGTAGTCCCATTATACGCCCGAAATCGAAAAGTCGAAATCAAAAACTCGAAATCGATCCCCAGCAGTTCAGAGCATGAAGAAAAGTGCGGCTCCGCAAACAGCCACGGTAGCCCCGACAACTTCCTTCCACGACGTCTTTTGTTTCAAAATCAATACCGACGGCGGAATTATGAGCACAGGGGTGAGCGCCATAAGGGTACTCGCGGTGCCAGCCTGTGTGTTTTGTACTGCAAAAAGGGAGAATACCACGCCCAGGAAAGGTCCAAAAATAGAACCTGCAAAAATTGAGCGCATACCCCCTTTGTCCTTCGGGGATTCGACAAAAATGTGTTTGGACTGACCAATGACGAGCGCATGAATGGCAAACCCCACAATGGCTGCCAGAATTCTGATTTGAGTCCCTGCAATCACGTCGTAATTACCCAATCCAACTTTGGATAGAATTAGGCCTGCCGCCTGAAAGACTGTGGATAGGAAGGCAAAGAGATAACCTTTTCGTAGCTTGGGCATCTTAAGCTCTTCGTTCTTCCGTTCTTCTTTTGTCTGATGTCGCGGCACAACAACCATAAGAATGCCTGCCACGACAATCACCATTCCGATAAACCTTACAGGGGCCATTGTCTCGCCTAAAAAAAGATAAGCGAAAAATGCCGTAAAGAAGGGTGTAATGGCCTGAAAAACTACGGCTTTTCTTGCTCCTATGTAGACATAGGCATTGAACATAAAGAAATCGGAGAATACGAAACCTGCAATTCCTGATAAAGAAAGGAAAAGCCAAGCTCGGGGCGTTGCATCGGTCGGCAGCGGTATGCCTCGACTTATCCATCCAGTAAGCGTAAGAAACGCAAAAGCAAAAATTACCTTCCAAAAATTGACAGCAAGTGCGCCGAGCTTCTTGGATGAAGATTCAAAAAACAGCGGAGACACAGCCCAGCAACAAGCCGTACCAAATGCGGCCAGAGCGCCAAGTTTATCCATAAAAATCGAGTATATCGATTTGTCTTGCCAGAATCCACGGGTTTTGGTTACAGGGTGGCCGAAATCTCTGTAGAAATGAATTAATAAATATACATTTATCTGGAGTGCTCACAGTACTCACTTCACAGTGTTCACCCCGCATTGCCCAACATGAATAAATTATTTGACTTCTGCTATTTCTGGTCTTAAAGTTGAGATAGGAGGGATTAAATATGGCCATAATAGCAATAGCGCGAGAACTTGCTTCCCTCGGCGAAGAAACAGCGCACGAACTCATGCGTATCAACGGGTATCGGCTCATTGATAAGGATTACTTGGAAAAGCGGTTGAGCGAGATTGGTCTTAGTGCCGAGAAGCGGGAAAAATTCGACGAAAAAAGTCCGGGTTTTTGGGCATCACTTTCGCAGCAGCACGAGGACTACCTTCATTTTCTAAAGACCGCTCTTTTGGAAGCTGCGCGGGAGAACGATTGTATTATTATGGGACGCGGCGCACATCATATTCTTAAAGATGTGCCCAATGTTCTTTCTGTAAAGATAGTTGCTCCTATGGCCTTACGGATTGAGAAGACAAAAGCTATGTATCATTGCGACAACAAGCGGGCGGTGCAGATGTTGGAGCAGTCCGATCGAGACCGGGGAGGCTTTCACAAGTTCTATTTTTCCTGCAACTGGAACGACTCTCGAGAATATGACCTTACCATCAATACGATGCGGGTAGACCCTGTAACCGCTGCACACCTGATCGATTCTCTTAGGTCTTCGCTTATTGGGCAAGACAAAGAGACTGCCGGTGTACAAAAAATGGCGGATCTCTATCTTGCACAGCAAATCATTACTGAGATCATCTACAAGAATAGAATTCCGATTCACTTCCTTGAAGTTATTGCGGACAATGGAATTGTTGCACTGCATGGGGTTGCCAATACGCAGGCGTCGATCGACAGCGCAGTCGCGATTACTCGGGGAATGGCTGGGGTGCGCCACGTCGAAAGTTCGATTCAACTCGTGCAGGAATTCACAGTGATGCCCTAAGCGGCGATGCTTAAAGCGATGACGATCTAAAGCGACACGCTGGCCTTTTTTCGCATTTCAGGCTAAACTGCCAGCGTGCGTTTTATCAGTTCATTTCATGGAATTCTCGAAACTCTAAAGTCCGGAGCCGCATTAGGGAATTTGCAGCATATAAGGCTCTATGTTGCAAAACCTGCCGACATGCCTCATCCCGGGCCTAGAGTACGCGACATCCTGGCCCTGGCAGAAAAACTGCATCTGGCTTCTGAAGCCGTTGACATTGCATACCTGGACAGCCTGGATCCGCAGCACAAGGGTGTAATCTTGGCAATTGACGAGCCACACGCGTCGTTACCCACAACACTCGAGGATGCGCTTGCCTTGGCGCCTACAAGGGCGCTTGCGATTGTGCTGGATCATGTCGAAGACCCGCAGAACCTTGGAGCAATAGTGCGATCGGCAGACGCTTTTGGCGCGAGTTTTGTCGTTGCACCGGCAAGGCGCGCTGCTCCGCTTACGGAAGCTGTCGTAAGAGCATCGGCTGGTGCCACGGCGTGGGTTCCGGTCATCGTCGTACAGAATCTGAACGATGCGCTCAGGAAACTAAAAACTGCCGGTTTCTGGATTTATGCTGCAGACATGGCCGGTACTACCTTGGATCATGCCAAACTGGAACCGAAGACCTGCTTTGTTCTTGGCAACGAGGGGTCTGGGGTTTCTCGTCTTTTGATGGAGAATGCGGATGAGACCCTCGCAATTCCCATGGTTGGGCACGTGGAGTCGCTCAACGTGTCGGTCTCTGCAGCACTCTGTATGTATGAATACAGAAAAAGATATTCTGTAGAAGTAGTCTGAGACCAGGGGGCGCTATGAGTCAGGCAGAAGAAAAAACAATGCAGACCGCGAAGCAAAAGGCGACAGATTTCTTGCGTCAAAACATGATGTTGAGTTCACAATTCGATATAGAGTCCCTGTGCGGACTCTTTATTGACGAGATGAACAAAGGGCTCTCAGGCGAGCCGAGTTCACTATTGATGATACCGACATATGTGGAACCCAAGAGCACAATACCCTCGGGCAAGCCGGTTATCGCGCTGGATGCGGGCGGAACAAACCTTCGTGCCGCTCTTATTGTATTTGACAACGAAAAAAAGCCACAAATTCAGGGTTTTAGGAAGGCACCCATGCCAGGGGTAAAGAGTGCCGTCACTCTGGAAGAGTTTTTTGCTCAAATCGCCGAAACGATCGGCGATCTTGCAGACAAGAGCGACAACGTCGGCTTTTGCTTCTCCTATCCGACAGAAATTGTTGAGAGCGGCGATGGCAGGCTACTTCGATTCAGCAAAGAAATAAAGGCTAAAGAGGTGGAAGGCCAGTTCATCGGCGCCAATCTGAATAAGGCACTCATGGCGCGAGGACAGCCAGGCACGAAGCGACCGAAGAACATCGTGATTGTGAACGACACGGTGACGACTCTGCTTGCAGGAATGTCGGCCTTTGGTGACAGGATCTTCGACTCTTATATTGGGTTCATCCTTGGGACGGGCACAAACTCCTGTTATATTGAAAAAAATGAATATATCACCAAGCTTCGCGGGTCCAATAAATCCGGGGAACAGATAATCAATATAGAGTCTGGCGGATTCGGCAAGGTTGCTGGTGGACCCATCGATGTGGCCTTTGACAACACTACGCTCAATCCAGGGTTTTATACGTTTGAAAAAATGATTTCCGGTGCGTATTTGGGCGGACTTTTTGCAGTTGCTCTAAAGACGGCCGCAAGCTCAGGGCTTTTTTCGGCGCCGACAGGGGCCTTGCTGGGCGCACTGGAGACGCTGCAAACAAGCGAGCTGGGCAGTTTCTTAACTGCTATGGACGCCAGCAACATACCCGGCCGCATACCCAGCCGCATACCCAGCCACATACAGGGAAAAGAAGCTTCTCTCACCACAGCGGACGGCCTGGCAAGGCTATTTGCCAATGAGGGCGAGCGGACAATTGCCCAATGTATTGGCGAAGCAATTGTCGACCGTGCGGCGCTCTTAAGCGCAGTCAATCTGGCATCGATCGCCCTAAAGACGGGGAAAGGTCAGAGTGCTGCGAGGCCCATTCTAACCACTGCTGACGGGACTACTTTCTATGAGTTGCCAGGGCTTCGACAAAAGACACTGAAGTATCTGGACGATTTTCTGACTAAGACACACGGACAGCATATGGAGTTCGTCCGTGTGGATAACGCGCCTCTGATTGGGGCGGCGATTGCCGGACTCTCCCGCGGTTAAAGCTTAGAGCGATTCAAACCAAAAGAACCTGAAGGAATAGAGAAGGCTTGGCCCCAACACCGGGCAAACCGCATAAGAGCGTCGAATCGAAGATCGGGTCAGATGTCCCAAATTTCCCGGAACGGGTGCTCACGTTCACAATACTTGCAGACAAAGGTCGAGCCGGTTTTTCGGACGAATTCTGTCACGACTCCCTCGTTGTGCTTCGGGTTCGAAATACAATTCTCGTTCTTGCATGAAATTTCGTCGAACCCGTAGATTCGCGGTGGCATGGAAAGCCTATATTTTCGCGCAACCGAGGAATTTCGGATCAGATTCAACGTACAGCCCGGCGCTATTGCGGCCAGCTTCTTCAGATCCTTCTGCCCAAAGCTGATGATGTCCGGAAGCGAAATGATGCCCTTGAATTCGCCTTCTCCGCGCAGCGAGTGATATACGCCTTGGCTCGAGCGCACGTTGAGCTTTAGTATCTTCCGGATGGCTTCTATATTGCTCCAAATTTCTTCGATGGGCTTGCCCACTGCGATGTGATCGATGACAATGCCTTCCTCGACCGGCTTAATTCCAACCTTGTATTCCGGCTTCTTATGCTCTGCAGGTGTCGTCTCCTTTATGAAGTCCTCTGGGAGTTCCTCAGGCCTTCCGAGTTCGCCTTCGAAGTCCTGACCCAGGAGCCCCGAAACCATGCCGATCTCTATGATTCGCGTCCAATAGCCATTCTCCGACTGTGCATCCCAGCCATTCAAAGGTAGGTTGTCCAGGAACGTCGGGTTTGTTGGATTGATTCTGTCTCGGGGCAGGGGATGATAAAAGCGGGTTCCCTCCGGCAAAAGGCCCAGCATGTCTTTTCTGAAGGTCACACTTTTCCTGAGCACATCGGCCTTTTCCAGGACTGACTCGCCCATTCTTTCCAGTTGAAGCCGTGTAAAGTACCAGATTGGGGCCACTTTCCCTGATGCCAGATATTCGTCCAGCGACTCGTAGATCTGAACCTCAAAGCCATTATCCTTCATCCGCGCGACATAGGAGGGTGGCATGGCGAGCAGTTCAGGCGCCACCAAGTCTACCTTAACATTCCTAAAAATCTTGAGTCCGTCGGCTTTGGAGTGGACGGTGCGTCCGTGATACAGGTCTCCAGTGAGCGCGATATGAATGTCGTTCATGTTCCAATTCAGGTGTTCCAGGAAAGAAAACTCGTCCAGGAACTCCTGAGTGGGGTGCTCGTGTTTGCCATCCCCAGCGTTGATGAAACCAGGGTTGGGCTTTCCTGTCGCTTCTGCATAGGCTGACAACGCAATCTGCAACCAGCGGCAAACTCCTTCCAGCTTGGTCCTTAGTATGAAGCAAGAGTCAGAGGCGTAACCATAGAGCATTTTGATCGTGTCAGTAATCGATTCGTTCTTGTTAAAGCTGCTGGTGGCCGTATCGAACACGTTCGTTCTGCAGCCCAAGAATTTGGACGCATTCCTGAATGACTCTTTCGTTCTAGTGGAGTCTTCCATAAAAATGAGGTAAACCTGATAATCTCTGTCCTCGATTCTAAAGGGTCGAGTATCTCCTCCTGACTTGGCCAGGGTCTTGAGCTCTTTAGCCTTTTGGTAAAGATAGCGCTGTTCGTCGAGCGAAAGGTCGTTGACGACGCCGATTGTGCGCCCTTTGAATGGACCAGTTCTTTGTATGCTTGCCATGCTGGCTGCCTCCGTTTCTCGCCTTTTCGCGTTTTCGCGCCTTTGTGTCAGTGCGCGTTACCAGGAACAAGCCTCGCGAATGCCTCGATTCGCCCGGTTTGTGGATAAAAGTCGTAAAGCCGCAGAAAGGCCACCTGCCATCCTGCATCCATTAGGTCACGAAGGTCGCGGGCCATTGTGACATGGTCGCACGAGACATAATTGATAGCGCCGATGGGTGAACTTGCAAGCCAGACGCGAAGTTCAGGCGAAAGCCCAGACCTTGGAGGATCCACAGTGACCCAGTCAATAGGCTCGGCGTACTTAAGGTCCCCTAAGGCGCTCCTTGTCGACTTAACCCATGCTTCGGCCGATATCGGCCTAAAAACGGCGTGCCCAGGGCCGGTGACGTTCTGACGTGCAGCTTCTAAGGCAACCGGGTCGCTTTCTACACATATCACTTCGTCACATTGTTCCGCAAATCGTTTGGCAAAAAGCCCCGAGCCGCAGAACAAGTCCACAGCACACCGACCCTTAACACCCTCGATTACATCTTGGACAAGCATGGACGCCACTTCGACATTGCTCTGAAAAAAGTGCTTCACTGGAAATATATAGTCTCGC
The DNA here is from genome assembly GCA_017849315.1 of Treponema sp. Taxonomy (GTDB): domain Bacteria; phylum Spirochaetota; class Spirochaetia; order Treponematales; family Rectinemataceae; genus JAFIHQ01. Next base: position 2,522 of record JAFIHQ010000078.1, on the reverse strand, counting down.
CCCGCCACCAGAGCATGAGCGTTCGCGTCTCTACCCTCGATATATAAGCGGGTATCCTGACCAAAGACAGTGAACCGGTCGCGGTTACCAAACGCCGCCTTAAAATCTTTTTCTGGTCTGCTTTTCCTGTTTTGTGTACGCAACCACGACCTGACCACTGAGACTACAATGGGGCAATCGCTCACACGGACCGCATTTTCGGTCTGATCAACCATGAATCCAATGCCGTGGTCGTTTGTAAAATGGAATTCTGCACGATTTCGGTAACCATAGGCCGCACCTGCCCTGACAGTCAGCGTTCCCGGATCGAACCTGGCCGTACGCATAAAGGCCTCGCGCACGGCTTGGGCTTTGAGTTCGCGCTGTTTTTCGATGGCGATGTGTTGAAGATTGCAGCCTCCACATATGCCAAAAAGCGGGCACTCAGGCTCAACTCGATGTCCAGACGGCTCCAGTACCTCAACCAGTTCTGCCTTGAGATAGTCGTGCGAATTTTCAACAATGCGGCAGGCAACCTTTTCTCCGGGAATTGTAAAGGGGATAAAAACGACTTGGCCTTCAGAAAAAGCGATACCGTCTCCACCTGTTGCTAGTTTCTGAACAGTAAGGGTACATATTTCCTCGGCCATGCTCCCAAGATGATATGCTACTCTTGGCTGGTCTGGCAAGGGCACGTTACTCGAACTTTCTTTGTCTCGTTGCACGTGGTATAGTCTTATCCATGAGCATAACCTTACGATCCTTGGGTGCTGTCGGAGAAGTGACCGGCTCTAAGCACCTCGTTGAAGTGGATGGAACGCGCGTTCTTGTTGATTGTGGCGCGTTTCAGGGACACAGAGCAGAGACGGAGGCCAAGAATAGGGCCCTTTTGGAAGAAATCCCGCCCGACTCGGTCGATGCCGTCGTTTTGACACATGCGCACTATGACCATTGTGGCCTCCTGCCTTTACTCGTCAAACGCGGTTTTGCCGGGAATATCTTTGCAACCTCTGCCACGCGGGACCTTGCGAATCTCGTAATGATGGATTCGGCGCATATTCAGGCTCGCGATGCCGAGTACTTAGCCAAACAGGCAGCACGAAAAAACGAAAAATTCGCGTGGGTGCCGCTCTATGACGACTTCGATGTCATCAATGCGATGAACCAATTCGTCACGGTCAACTACCACCGCAAAATGGTTGTTGCCCAGGGCGTTGAAATCGAATTCTTCGATGCCGGGCATATCCTTGGATCAGCTTTGGTGCGAATGACGCTGACTGACGCAAAGGGGCACAGTGTCGTCACTGGATTCACCGGCGATTTGGGCCGGCCGGGCAAGCCGATTATACGCGACCCTGAATTTCTTGCCGATGTCGATTACCTTGTTTTGGACAGTACCTATGGAGACCGGCTTCATGAAGAGACACAAGACGCCATCGAGCGACTGGCAAAGGTTGTTCGGACTACCGCACTTGACGGCGGAAAGGTCATAATTCCTGCTTTTGCAGTCGAACGAACTCAGGAAATTGTTTTCTATCTTCATCTCTTGAGCGACGCAAACAGAATTCCGACCTTGCCGATCTGGGTCGATTCTCCCATGGCTACCGATGCTACAGCGATTTTCCGCATTCATCCTGAGTGCTACGACCAGGAAACGAACGAAGTCTTTACAAAGCACTCGCAGAATCCTTTTGGCTTTGCTTCGCTCCGGTTTGCGCGTTCTGTGGACGAGTCTAAAATGCTCAACGGCGCCAAGGAACCCATGATCATCATTTCGGCCGATGGCATGTGTGAGGCAGGCCGAATTCTGCATCACCTGGCGCACAATATAGAGAATCGCGCCAATACCGTGCTCCTTGTTGGGTTCATGGGGGAGGGGACGCTTGGCAGAAGGCTGAGCGAGGGCCAAAAACGTGTGCGTATTTTGGGCGACTTTTATGACGTTAGGGCGAAGATTGAAGAAATTGACGCCTTTTCTGCACACGCAGACTACAAGGAGACTCTGTCTTGGCTTACACACACCGACCTTGCCCGCTTGCGAAAGATTTTCCTGGTGCACGGCGAAGCGGGCGCTTTGGAATCACTCAAAGCTAAGACGCTTGCCTCGGGTGTACGGGATGCACATATAGTCAGCAAGGGCGAAACTTATTCCTTAGCGTAAGGTTAAGCTCAAACCTACATCTAAGACTGTCAAAGCAGGGCGTCGAGCTTTGCCACGCGCTGGCTGTGTCTTCCGCCTTGAAAAGTCGCGTTTATGAACTCTTCGAGCAACTTTTCCGGCGGGACAGGGTACTCGACTCTTCCTCCCATCGCTATAAAGTTGGCGTCATTGTGCTCTTTGGCCATGCGAGCCGTAAAAGGATCGTGGATGAGTGCGCAGCGAATGCCCTTATGTTTGTTCGCCGCAATGGAAATTCCTATTCCTGTCCCGCAGAGGACAATGCCAAAATCGTAACCACCTTTATCGAATTCCTGAACCGCAAGGTTGGCCATATCGGGGTAATCCACACTCTGCTCGGTATCAACGCCCAGGTTTTTTACCG
>JAFIHQ010000077.1 GCA_017849315.1 Treponema sp. | reverse complement strand
CGCGATGTCATTGCAGAAGCAAACCGGGAAGTGATCAGAAACTCCCGCTGCCCCGTGCTTTTTGTAAAGCCTCCCATGGGCGATGAGATCTATAAATCATTGTGATTCTTTTGCGCAAGATAGTTTCAAGATAGTTCTCTGTCTAGAATAGTTCTCTGTAGCTGACAAAAGCCTGATGGGTCCTGTAGCCTGACGGGCATTGTCCATTGTTTTGAATTCGGCATAGTTAACGTTCGCCAGCTCTCGTTTCGGCGTTTTCCAGATTGGCTCGATTTTAGGCAAGGCGCCCAAGCCACGAAGGCATGAGGCGCATTAGGCCAAAATGCAACGCACCAGGTGCCCGTCACCTATGTCGCGCAACGCTGGTATTTCTGCTGCGCAAGCCTGCTTTGCAAATGGACAGCGCGTCCGGAACCGACAACCCGAAGGCGGTGAAACGAGCGAAGGGATTTCGCCTTTAGCCTGTACGGCGCCGCTCGTGCGTTCCTGTTCCGGAGCCGGAGCCGAGGCTTTGAGCAGCTGGACGTACGGATGAATGGCATTTCCGATCACTTCATCTGTCGGCCCGATCTCCATGATCATGCCTGCGTACATGACAGCAATGCGTGAGCTCATATACCGGGCACCTGCAAGATCGTGTGTGATATACAAATAGCTGACGCCTTTTTTCTCCTTGAGATCGAGCATCATGTTCATAATGCCTAGCCTGATAGAGACATCCAGCATACTGGTTGGCTCGTCGGCAAGAACAATCATCGGCTCCACGGCAAAGGTCCGCGCTATATTGACGCGTTGGCGCTGGCCTCCTGAAAGTTCGTGCGGAAACCGGCGCAAATATTCCGGCGCCGGAGAAAGGCCAACTTGCTCAAGGGATTCTGCCAACTTGCTTTCCAGTTCGGAACGATCCTGCACTAGCCCGTGAATAAGAAAAGGCCTTTCCATGATGGCCCGAATTGTATGTGTCGGGTTGAGACTCGCAAATGGATCTTGAAACACCATCTGGACCCTTTTTTTGTAAGCCAAGGACTCCGTCCGATTCTTGAACGGTTTAATCGGTTCGCCATCAAGCAGGATTTCGCCTGAGGTTTGTTCGTAAATCCTCGCTATCACACTCGCTGTTGTCGTCTTGCCAGAACCGGACTCTCCAACGAGCGCCAGCGACTCACCCTGTGCAAGTGAGAAACTCACGTCGTCCATAGCCTGCACGGCTTTGCCCCTGTTTTTTATGCCGGCCAACTTGAAGTGTTTGGATACGTGCTTGAGTTCGAGAATTGTACGGCTCATTGGCGGCCTCCTGTGTGGTGCCCTAGTGGTCCGGGTCGTCCTGCCGTGTCGGGCTCCTGAGAGCAATGTATGCAGGCACAGGCCCGCCCGCCTTCGGCCCATACAAGAGGCGGTACCGCGTGGCCACAGCGGGCTTCGGCCTCGGAACATCGTGGTGCGAATCTGCATCCGGGCGGAGGGTTTATGAGCCCCGGTGCCTGACCGCCTATGCCAGTCATGCGTTTTTGAGGTCCGGTGAGTGCCGGGAAGGAATCCATGAGCGCCCGCGTGTACGGATGGCGCGGGCTAGTGTACAGAGCACGAGAAGGCCCGTATTCACACAATTTTCCTGCATACATAATTGCAAGCGAATCAGAAATCTCCACAAGCAGCGATAGATCGTGCGTTATAAAAATGACCGAGAATCCAAACTTCAGACGCAGTTCCTGAATCTTCTGCAGAATAGACCGCTGTACCACCACATCGAGCGCCGTGGTCGGCTCGTCCATGATGAGCAGGTCGGGACGCAGAATGAGCGCCATGGCGATCATGACGCGCTGGCGCATTCCACCCGATAGCTGATGTGGAAAACTCTTTATTCTGTCGGCATTTATGTCGACCAGCTCGAGCATCTGGACTGCCATGTCGCGGGCCTGGGATTTCGGTACGTTTTTGTGGGCAAGCACCGCATCTACAAGCTGATCCTCGATCGAAAGTACTGGGTTGAGCGCGTTCATTGCAGACTGAAACACCATCGCCATGCGTGTCCACCGGTAGGCGTTCATTGCAGCATCGTCGAGTCCTGCCAGGTCAACTCCATCAAAAAAGATATTTCCGGATTCAATTTTCGCGTTGTCGCGTAAGAGCCGCATGATGGTATAGGCAAGTGTCGACTTTCCGCAGCCCGACTCTCCAGCTATGCCGAGGAATTCACCTTTTGAAAGCGAAAAACTGACATCGTCCACGGCGCGCACAAAACCAGCCTTGGTGGCATAGCCGGCGTTGAGGTGGTCGATCTTCAACAGAGGTTGCGGTGCCACTTGTTCTGCCATTTGCTTCACAATTTGCTCTGCCATGGTTCACCTCTTTCTAAGGCGCGGGTTCGATATTTCGTCAATACCGAAATTGATGAGCACAAACGCGGTACCAGTGAGTGCGATGAGGAGCCCAGGCGGCAAGAACCACCACCACGCGCCCCGCAGTATCGCTCCATTGGCTTGCGCCCAGTAAAGAATTGTTCCCCAGCTGACTACGGTAATGTTGCCCACACCGATAAACTCCAACGTCGCCTCAGAAAGAATCGCCGAGAGGCTCACAAAGAAGAACTGCGACATGACGATGGAAATCATGTTGGGCAAGATTTCACGGAAAATAATGAACGACGTTCGCTCGCCCATGACACGCGAAGCGACCACGAAGTCTCGATTTTTGAGGGTGAGCACCTGCGAGCGCAAGAGCCGCGTGGGGTAGGGCCAACTTGTGAGTGCCAGTATCACGATTATTGGCAAGATTCCGTGCATAGGAATATAGGTGCCTATGACGATCATGAGTGGCAGCCCGGGAATAACGAGGAACACGTTCGTAAAAAAGTTGATAACGTCGTCGACGACTCCGCCAAGGTAGCCAGCCAGGAGCGCGAGGGTGAGCGATACGACAATGACAAAAAGTCCCGTGGCAAGCCCGACAAAGACAGAAATTCTAGATCCCATAATAAGTTGGCTTAAAAGGTCGTTACCTGCATGGTTTGTACCCAGCGGGTGCTCGCGGGATGGTTTTGCCCGCAGCGGAAAATACTCGACTGTTTTTTCCCATTTCTGGGTCGTGGTTATTGTGTAGATTGACTTTTCTATATCTTCGGAAGGGTTGTCCACGGATAATGTCTCCGGATCTTCTCTATTCTCCTCTATCAACGCCGATTTTTCGGTTCGATCCGATTTTGGCGGGTAGGGCGCGAGAAGCGGCGCAAAGATAGCCATAAGTACAAGTGCCGTCAGAATCATAAGACCTGCGAGGGATTTGCGGTTTGCTACAAGAGTTTTAAAGAAATCTTTGATCATTTGGATCCATCCCTCACCCTCGGATCGAGGAACATGACGACAATATCCGCGATAAAATTCGCAACCAAAACGGATGCGGCAATTATCAGGAAGATGGCCTGCATAAGGGGATAGTCTTTGGCGTTAACAGCCTGGTAGAGCATATATCCCATTCCAGGATAAGCAAATACCATTTCAGTGATGAGCCCGCCGCCAACGATAAACCCGAATTGCATTGCAAAACCGGTAACAGAAGGCAGGACGGCATTTCGAGCCGCGTACATGTATTTGATGCGCCGCATTGGAAGGCCTTTGGCCATTGCGAGCGTGATATAGTCTTCAGCAAGCACATTGATCATATTGTTTCGCATCATGAGCATCCATTCGCCAACTGAACTCAGCGTAATGGTGAACGCAGGTAGGGCTCCATATTTCAATACCGAGAGCCACCAATTCGAGCTGCCGCGTACTTCGTCTATCGAGTATGCTCCGCCGAGCGGGAAAATTCTCAACTTGAATGCAAAGACATAGATGAGGCACAAACCCAGCCAAAAATATGGAAAGCTCCGTATAAACGTGAAAAAGCCCACTGTAAAAGATGCGAGTTTGTGCTGCCTTCTCCAAGCAGCCCAGATGCCTAAGGTGGTGCCTATTACAAAACCAAAGATGGTACAAAGCCCCATAAGGCCTATGGTCCAGGGGAATGCAACCGCTATTACGGACGACACCGGCATGGGGAAACGCGACAACGAAATACCAAAGTCGCCCCGTAATGTATTGAGTAAGTATTTGCCGTACTGGACAATAAGCGAATCCTGTGTATCCAGGCCAAAAGCCGCTCTGATGGACTCGAGTTTTTCCGGTTCGACACCTTCCATGCGACCGATCAGCGCCTGCGCAGGATCTCCTGGTATAAGACGCGGCAGAAAGAAATTGATCGTCATTGAGACAAGGAGAGTAAAAAGCAGCATTGCAAGTTTTCTAGCGAAATACTTCATAAACCTCACCGTTCTAATCTGAAACGTGGGATCGTTGTGACACAATTGGAGCAATTAGAAAGGCGGCATTCCTTTGCGGAATGCCGCCACATGTCAACTAAAAGGCTGCGCTTTGTGTGCTTACTTCAGGTGAACTGCAAGCAGAATTGGCATCTTTTGCATGCCAATAACGCTTGGCCACGCGTATGGATTATCCTCGCTTGGCCAGCCCACAAAGTTCCTTGTCGAATACTCAAACCACGTCGGATTGAAGAAGAGTGGAACGCAGGGTGTGTCCTTCATGAACTGTTCTATGATGGCCGACATGTAAGCTTTCTGCTTTGTAGGATCGGGCTCGCGCCGATATGCTTCCAGATTCTTGTCGATATCATCGTTCTTGTATCGCATGTTGGAGAAGACTTTGGCTTTTTGCCCTAGTGGAGCAAAGTTGTCCGAATACAGCCAGCGATTAAACTGATAGTACGGCGTTGTCCCTGTGTTGATAAAACTTACTGCCATGTCGTAATCGCCTGTCTCTAAGCTGGTCTGGAACGGAACCGGCCATGCGCTCTGCGTTATGATGGCTTCGACGCCGATGTCTTTGAGCATGAGAGCTACTGTTTCGGCAGCACCAATCCAGTCGGTCCAGTCTGTAGGAACATAAAGTTTGAAGGACAGTGGCACACCATCTTTTTCATAGATACCTCTGGCATTGAGCTTGTATCCTTCGCCTTCCAACAGTTTTCTGGCTTTAACTTTGTCGTAGGTGATGTTGTATTTGGCTTTTGCGCTTGCTCCGAGGGACGCAAAGGATTTTTTGAGTCCCGTCATGTCGGCAGGTACCGGGCTCGGGCTCATTTTTCTGGTTATGTCACGCTGATTGATAGCGTAGGCGAAGGCCTTGCGGACATTGGCGTTATTGAAAGGCGCCTTAAGGTTGTTCATATAAAGGAATACGAGGTTGCCTTCGGGGAACCAGTATTTGTTGTCAGGGCTGGCTGCAGTGTACTCATCTGCGTTGGGCAAGAGATAACCTGCCCAGTCGTATTCACCGTTGATGAGTTTGAAGGCGACCTGTTCGTTGGTGGTGGAAACGTATTGGATTGCGTCAATATAGGGGAGCGGCTTCCCATCTTGACCCTTTTGCCAGTAGTTAGGATTGCGTACCATTCGGTACGACTGTTCGCTAAAGGACTTGGGATCAAGCATAAATGGACCTGTCCCCACGGGATTGTCTTCTCCAACCCAAGTGAGCGGGTCTTTCACTTTAGACCAGATAGCCGACGGCACGACGATGAGGGACCCGAACTTTTCCAGCGTGGTAACATTGACGTCCTCGAATTTGAAAACAACTTTGTTCGTTCCAATCGCGTTGACCGAAACAAGCCCCTCCGACCAGATGCCGGAAACATCGAGGGCTTTGTTTGCTTTACCAAGGTTTGTCGTAAAGACAACATCGTTTGCGGTAAGCGGTGTGCCATCGTTGAATTTGATACCAGGCCGGAGTGTAAACGTAATTTCTTTGAGATCCGGGGACCACGACCAACTTTCGGCAAGCCAAGGATTGGCACTGCCATCCGCATTGTTGAAGTAGATCAAGGTCTCGTACACGCAGCCTATCGCCGAATCGAGGGCTGCCGGGCTAAACGGGTTAAAGTTCTTGGTGAGCACGCCTTGCTTGGACGAGGTCATTTTTAGGACACCGCCGCGTTTGGGCGTCTGAGCAAATGCCATGCCAGCAACGATGACGAGCAGAATTGCAGCTGCGGCCATCTTTTTTCTCATACATTGCCTCCTCTTGTTCTCAATTGGGCACCAGACCATCTGGTTCCTTTGTTGACTCTTAACCTTTCTATTCTACAACCTTTTTTCCATATTTGGTGCGACAGAATTTGGTGTGACAGAATTTGGTGCGACAGATACTTGACGTTGGGCGACATTGTGTGGAGCAACTGTTACCGGGCAAATTCCCTTGGTCTTACAGTTTCCGAGAAGGAACTCCGCAACGGAGTGAGCCGAAAGCGAAGTGTATTCATATGCGGCCAAAACCAGTATATCTGCATCTGGAACGCCAGCTTCTCTGCATCGTACTAGAACGTCCTCATAGTCGTAGGGACTTCGCATCAGGAAAACAATAAGCTTGCTTCCATGTTTTGCAGCATAGTCAGCGCATAGCGCCAAAAGCTCGAGTTGCCCGTTGTGGGAAAAAGGTGCAAAAAGCGAAAGGGCAAGTGCAAAACGCTCATCCCGGGCGCTAGAATCGGAAGCCGCAGAACTTGGATTTGCAGCATGGAAGAATTTGGCACCACAATCGTACAACGCGTTACATACTGCTTTTATCTCTTCTTGTGTGGGGCTGGCAGAAATGCGGGCAGTCTTCCATTGGGCACTACTAGCCCCAAGTGTCATAATCTCATTCGCGATGGACGGCAGTGCAGTTTCGTCTTCAACACCAGTGAGGTTTTCTGGCATTATGTCGACAAGGAATCCTCGGGATACAGGCGCAAGCGCAGGCGCGAGCCCAGCCGCTGAAGCGTTCTCTTTAAGCTCTTCCATTTTGAGCCCTTCCGCTTGCCCCGCGTCAAGTTGCGGACCCAGGAATGTCAGAGAACCTTGCGACACTCTGGTCACAAGATCAATTGCCTTTTCCGTATTTTGCATTCTTGGCGCCTCATTCGGGACAGAGGGCTTACCGCAATACTGGTCCTTAAAGCGTAGTATCCGCTCCACCGAGCAATTTATTCTTTCTTCAGGAATTATTCCTTCTGTGACAGCTCGATAGATCGACCGCGCCGCCTCTATCTGGCGCTCCGCCGTGTGGCTCACTACGATTATATCCGCACCGGCCAGCACCGCCTTAACATAAGGGTCACTATACCGGTCCGCTACTGCCTTCATTTCCATGCAGTCGGTACAGATTATTCCGTCAAAACCGAGTTCTTGGCGTAAGAGCCCCTCAAGAATGTTCCTTGAGAAGGTTGCGGGAATTGGCTCTTTCTCCAATGCTGGGAACTGTACGTGGGCCGCCAGAATCGACGGTATGCCTTCCTGTATGAGGCGCTCGAAAGGAACAAGATCCACGCGCTTGAGCATCTCGAGGTCATGAGAGATAAGCGGCAAATCGAGGTGCGAATCGACTACCGTGTCGCCATGCCCCGGGAAATGTTTAGCAGTGGCCATAACCCTTGCTTTTTTGAGCCCTCGGGCAAAGGCAGAAGCGTAATCCGCCACAAGCGTGGGGTATTCCCCATAGCTTCGCACCCCAATGACCGGATTCTTGGGGTTTATATTGACATCGACCACAGGCGCCAGATTCCAGTTGATGCCGAGCCGATGCAGGTCCGAACCACAAATTTCGCCCAGGCTTTCTATATCTGCAAGCGTCGCGCTTGCGCCAAGGCAACTGGCAGCCTGAGCCATAGCGCCAGGAATAGGGATAACGCCCTTGCGGATGCGCATCACAATACCGCCTTCCTGGTCTATTGCCACAAGAGGCGGACAGCCAGTAGCGGCCTGGATAATGTTTTGTGCGCTGCAAACCGAGCAGGCTGCCGTCTCGGCGTCTGGAGTATTACGGGAAAAAAGGATTACATTGCCGGCATTTGTCGTGTTTACAACGCTTTCCAGAGTACTTGCGCCCGCCTCGCCAGAGCCAAAGCCGACAGCAAGCATTTGGCCGACTTTCCATCGAAGGGGTTTTGTGTCCACACGTATCATGCTTCTGGACACTATATAGTCGCCGGTGCCGGCGGTCAAGGAAAGTTTTGGGGCAGATTCTTCTTGCACACTGTAGAAACCGACTGCATAGTGCATATAATGAATCACATGGAATACAGCCATAGCCAGGAATCGCCACAAAGTACCGTAGGCGAGGTAGTTTCTCTCTGGAACAAATCACTTGGCAACCATTTCCCTCTCGAAGAGCGACTCTATCGTCAACAGGTGCTCTTTCCAAGACAGAAAAGCGCACTTTTTGTTGCAAGGCAGACGGAACCAGATGCCAAGATGGTTGGGGCGGCACTGGCAAGAATCAGCGCTGCATTCGCGGATGCACGGCAGCCAGTCGTTGGCCATGTCTCTTTTATCGTGGTGGACCCAGACCAACGAAGGCAGGGCATTGGAACCGAACTACTTTCGCTGGCGGAGTCCTGGTGCAAGAGGCAGGGAACCCAGATTCTACGGTTGGGTTCTGACTATCCCCATTTCTTCCCTGGTGTGCCGGTGAGTATTCCTCCTCAAGAAAGTTCTCTGCTCGGCCGTGCGCCCTTTTCTGAAGACGTTACGACAAGCGAGTTTTTTGCGAAGAGAGGCTTCAGAGCCGACTGGACGGAATACGACCTTATAGCGGATCTTAAGACAATCGATCTTGGAAGTTCACCACACGAAGTTTTTGCGCAAACTGATTACCACTTCAGTCTTTGTTCAGACGAATTGCGCCCCGCAACGCTTGAGTTTCTGTCAACTTCATTTCCCGGGCGCTGGTATCAGGAGATGGTCGATGGTTTTGAAAATGGTCTCCAAAATGAAGACGTGGCACTGGCCGTGCAAAATGACAGCAAAAAAGTCGTCGGTTTTGCTCGTATTGGCAGCAAGACAAGCAGCCACTTAAGCCCGGGCCTGTTCTGGAGGGGCTTGCTGGGTCCAAATTCGGGCGCGCTCGGTCCTATAGGCGTTGATAGTTCATGTCGAGGCAAGGGCTTAGGCTTAGCGCTTCTGCGGGCATCGCTGTCGGAGCTCAAGCGTAGAGGTGTAGATCTTACCGTCATAGATTGGACAGATCTCGTAGGATTCTATGGCAAGCTTGGATTCAGACCCTGGAAGGCTTACAGGGGAATGAGTAAGCAGGTTTGATGCATGACGGTCTGCAGATCTTTACTCAAAATGATGTGTGGCTTCCATGGATCGATCCAGTGCTGCAATAACATTGTCGATGTCGTTTGAAACGATTACGTTGAATAGTACGTCGATTGTTGCAAGTTGACTTATTCTCGAAAGCTCGGCTGCGCTGCGGTAGATCCGTTCGACCGTGGGAATCTCCAACACCAGATCCACAAGCCCTTTGAGAGAATTCTGAGCCGTTGTCATGGCAATGGTGTAACAGCCTTGCTGGCGGGACTGATATGCTACTTCTAGCATTTCCCTTGTTTCACCGGAATACGAGATAATGAAGGCCACTGCAGTTGGCTTAAGTGCGCACGAGGCCGTTATTTGTGCATGGACATCGAAGAGGTAAAAACTTGGGATACCGATGCGGGTGAGTTTCTGATGAAAATCAGCCGCAACAAGGCCAGACGCCCCAATGCCAAAAAGCGCCGTAAGACCTGCGCTCCTTATGTGAACCGCGGCGGACTCGATGGCCTCTGGAGTCAGGGTCTGCGACAGCGAGGTCATTGTTCTGCGGACGGCGGCGATTGTGTCCCTGATGGCACGCGCGCCAGGCGTCTGCGTTTCAAGATCGAGGTCGGGTAGGCTTTTTTCGTCCCATCCCCGGTAGACATCTCTGGCAAGCCATAGCTTGAAATCGGCATACTTTCCTATGCCGAGATGGCGACAAAACCGGACCACTGCAGCAGGGCTGGTCTGAGCCTGTCTTGCGAGTTCGTTGATATTGAGGTGAAGAGCTTTTTGAGGTGATGCCAGGACGAAATCAGCAATTCGTTTTTCTGCGTCGGCGAGGTTTGGAATTGCTGCTTTGATACCTTTAAGAGCGGTGTTTTGTACCTTGCTCTCGTCTTGTGGATTGTCGTCACTCACCGTACTGCCCCTTTTTGGCATCTGGAACCTGTGGATCAGATCCACAGGTTGTGCGCCTTTCAGTGTAAAGCTGCACTGCTTCTGAGATCCGCCCTTCCGCTTGGGCAAGCAGTTCCTCAGCTTCGGGCGCACTGACCTTGAGCAAGACCATGACAATGGCCACCTTGGGTCTGCGTCCTGAAGCTATGAATGCAGCTTCTGCCTCATTTTTCGAACACCCCGTTGCTTGCCTGATGAGTCTCTTGGACCGCTCCACTAACTTGCGGTTTACCGGCATCAGGTCAACCATCAGGTTGCCATAGACCTTACCAAGGCGAACCATGCTGGCAGTGGTGAGCATATTGAGCACAAGCTTCTGCGCCGTGCCCGCCTTCATTCGTGTTGAGCCCGTAATGACTTCCGGACCAACCTCAACCAGTATTTTGTGTTTAGCGAGTTCGAAGGTTTTGGACCCTCGATTGCAGGATAACGCTCCAACAACAGCGCCAAGGCTCCTTGCATATTCCATAGCACCGAGCACATAGGGCGCAGCACCAGATGCAGTTATTCCAACAAGTACATCTTTATCTGTAAAACCGATGGCTTTGAGTGCAGCCGCCCCATCTTCAGGCCGGTCTTCTGCGCCTTCTATGGACTTTCTGAGTGCGGTATCGCCCCCCGCTATAAGCCCCACCACCATGGTAGGAGGCACTCCAAAGGTCGGAGGGCATTCTGAAGCGTCCAGAACTCCAAGCCTGCCTGAAGTTCCAGCACCTATGTAGACGAGGCGCCCGTCTTTATTAAACGCATGGACGACATCCTCTACAAGCGCGGCGATTGCGGGCAGGGCCTTTTCTACCGCAAAAGGTACCTTTTTGTCTTCCTCATTGATGATCTTGAGAATATCGATGACCGGAAGCGCATCGATGTGTTCTGATTGCATGTTGCGCGATTCGGTTGTGGCGTGCTCTAAATAGTCGTCCTCGATAATGGCATTCATTTGTATAGTCGCCTCCGGACTCTTGTATGGAACTTTGTTCCCCTATCTCTTTAATTCGATTTTGGCCACAATTCAACGTGACCACTCTTGAAATAATTTTTCACAGTTCTGCAAGAAAAGCAAGATAGATGCATGCCAGCTTAGCTACCGAAAGCTAGTCAGGGAGAAGCGAACACGGCACAATGCTGTTTTTTGCAGTTTTTGCCACAATTTGGATTTCTTTTTTGGGTGCTCACGTGGTAACATAAAAATATCTTTCGGTTCTTTGGTGTTTGGAGCGTTCAATTTCGTTTTTGGGGGCAACAAAGCCATGCGCATTCTTGTGCTTATCAAACAGGTGCCTGAAACAGACAAGGTCAAAATGGACCCGGAGACGGGTACCATGATCCGGACCGGGCAGGAGACCATCATCAATCCGCTTGACCTCTACGCTATTGAGGAAGCGCTCGTCCTCAAGGAGTCCTTGGCGAAGGTGGTCCGGCCCAAGGCCACGGCGCAGCAGAAGCTCCAGGAAATCCAGAATTCCGGAGCAACGTCAGCGGGGGCAGACGTGAGGATGAGCGGACCAACCGTGACGGTGTTGACTATGGGGCCGCAGGATGCAGACCGCGCCTTGCGGGAGGCTCTGTCTATGGGCTGTGATGAGGCCATCCTGCTGACCGACCGAGGCTTTGCCGGTTCCGATACCTGGGCCACTGCGCAAGTTCTGGCTTCGGCAATCAGGAAGGTGGGAGATTATGATCTCATTCTTTCTGGAGAACGGGCTACCGATGGCGACACAGGCCAGGTCCCGTGCGAAGTTGCTGCTCAACTTGGGCTGCCTGTCTTCACCTATGTCTCGAGTCTCAACATGGACAGACCTGTGCAAGGAGCGCAGGCTGGGGAGAGTCTTCTCGTGCGCAGGCTTACTGAGGAAGGTTACCAGATTCTTCGCGCCAGAACCCCCTGCGTGATGAGCGTCGTCAAAGAGGTTGCGTCACCGCGGCTACCGACCTTGCGGGGCAAGAAGGCAGCAAGAGAGGCGAGCGTTGTCCGCTGGGGGATGTCCGACTTGGAGCTTGAGCCGGGCAGCGTCGGACTGGCAGGCTCTCCAACCCGAGTCACCAAGGTTTTCTATCCTAAAATCACGCGCAATGGACAGAGAATTGTGGCTAACGATGATTCATCGATAGATGTGGCAGCGAAGAAGTTTCTTGAAATCCTCGACCGAAACGGATTCTTACCGAGTTCGTATGCCAGGGCAGCCAAGGCTGGGAATGCTGCAAAAGACATTGGAGAGGCGGCTAGAGCTCTTCATTACGTGAACCTGGAAGTTTTGGAAGGACTTTCTCTGGACAGGCTGGTTTCAAAACAATTGCCACAATTGCCACAATTGCCGCAGCCAGAACGCCCAGAATTTTGGGTACTCACCGAGTTCCGGAGCCAAGGAGCCGGGTCTATTCCGGAAAACGATGCTCCGGGCAAAGAGTCTTCCAGCACGGATAAGGCAGCGACGTTAGACACTGTCTCTCTGGAACTTCTTGCAAGGGCAAGGAAACTCGCCGATCAACGTGGGGCCAATCTCGTCGCAGTGGCATTAACCAAGAAAATTCCAATGCTTGACGCGCAAACGCTCATCGCGCACGGTGCAGACGACGTTATCGCCTTGGAAGGCGAGGGGCTTGCGCATTTCGTATGCGAACCATGGGCAAGAGCCCTTGCCTCGCTTATACAGTTCAGAAGGCCAGAGGTGGTCCTTGGCGCAGCAACCTCTACAGGGCGCACCTTGCTGCCCTACCTCGCGGCACTCATTGGGACCGGACTTACAGCCGATTGTACAGAGCTTGCCATAGAACCGGACACGGGGCTTCTTCTACAAACACGACCTGCCATTGGCGGAAATGTCATGGCGACTATCAAGACCGCGCACCATAAACCACAAATGGCGACCGTACGGCCTCACTCTGAAAGGCCCCTTGAACCGGATTCTGCGCGTCACGGCAGGCTTATGCGTATCCCGTATGCCATGAGGGAAGCGGATGCCTCCACAATGGAATTCCTTGGGCTCGAGCAGAATTCAGGCAATTTTGAGAATCTAGAAGGAATGCGCCTCGTAATAGCAGGGGGCCGCGGGCTCAAGAAAGCTGAGAATTTTCAGCTTATACGGGACATGGTTGGGGCTTTGGCGCCTGAATCTGCTGTCGGTATAGGGGCAAGCCGGGAAGCGGTGGATCGGGGCTGGCTGTCCTATCCCCACCAAGTGGGCTTGAGTGGCAAGACGATTTCGCCTGAGGTTTATGTTGCAGTGGGCATCTCCGGAGCTGTGCAACACTTGGCAGGTATTCGCACTGCCAAAACCATCATATCGATCAATTCTGACCCGGAGGCGCCTATCCATTCGATCGCTGATCTAGCCATTGTTGGCGACCTCTTCGAGATTGTGCCCCGGCTTACGGCAGCGCTCTGCCGGCACAACCACACAGATACGAAGGACACTGCAGGGAGGGCGCAATGAACTACAATCCTTTGACGAGTGAGCTACTAGAGACTCTCAGACAGATCGTTGGCGAACGGAATGTCGTTCTCGACGAAGCCATGCGGGAGACATACTCGCACGACGAAACCTCTAAAGACGAGTATGCGCACATGTCGGACGTGGTGATCTTCCCTCAGTCTACCGATGCAGTTGCCCGCGTTGTACGACTTGCCAATGAAGCACACATACCGATAACGCCGCGCGGCGCAGGCAGCGGCCTTTCCGGTGGCGCCATTCCTGTGTACGGCGGCATCGTGCTGTCTTTGGAAAAAATGAACAAAGTCAGGGAAATCGACTACGACAACCTCACCATGACAGTTGAGGCAGGAATTGTGACCAATGAGATCAACAGTCTCATCAAAGAGAAGGGGCTTTTCTACGCCGGATATCCCATGAGCCTGGAAACATGCACGCTCGGCGGGAATATTGCTGAAAACGCAGGTGGGGGCAAGGCGATAAAATACGGAGTGACCTCGCGCTACATTCTCGGCCTGGAATTTGTGACTCCCAGAGGTGAGATCGTGTGGTTGGGCGGAAAACTGGCAAAAGATGTCACCGGTTACGATCTGGTGCACTTGATTATAGGATCGGAAGGGACACTTGGTATTGTTACTGCAGCGATCATTCGGCTTATCGCACTGCCAACCGCCAAGACCGACCTTCTTGCGCTTTTCAAGACACCGGAAGCAGCCATTAGCTGTGTACCGAAGATTCTTGCCAAAGATTTGACGCCCACATCCATCGAATTCATGGACCGACAGAGTTTTGCCGCCTCCTGTACATATCTGAACGAAGGGCTTTCTTATGCGGAGTGCGGGGCAATGCTGCTTATAGAAATGGATGGCCGGGATGCTTCTACGGTGGAACGGGAAGCCGAGGCGGTTGGGGATCTCTGTACTGAGCTTGGTGCCATTGAGGTATACGTTGCGGACAACCGCACAACGCAGGACCGTCTGTGGGCAATCAGGCGGAACATCGCAGAGGCGCTCAAAGTGTACTCGCCCGTTCAGAGTCTTGAGGATATTGTGGTTCCGCCAGCCTCGATTCCTTTGGTCTTGCCGGAACTGGATCGGATTTCCAGGAAGTTCGGCATTGCGATTCCGTGCTACGGGCATGCTGGAGACGGAAATCTGCACGCAACCCTTGTCAAGGATCCATCGATGAGTTTTGAAGCGTGGCAGAAGGTTGAGCCCGAGGCTCTCCTGGCCTTGTACGATGCGACCTCGCACTTGGGCGGGAAAATCTCCGGAGAACACGGCATTGGTCTAAAACGAAAATCGTACATGTACCGGTTCATGAGCCCGGTCGAGCAGATGCTTATAAAAAGCATCAAGCAGGCATGGGACCCTAATCTTATCATGAACCCAGGGAAAATGTTGGATTTTGAGACGCAAGAATAGCCTGGACGATAGCGGATCGATACGGATCTACACTTCGTGGCTCAGGGACATTGAGTCGATTAGTAAGGATTGCGACGCTGAGCCTACGTTCCGGGTTTATGTAGACCATGGTACCTGTAAAACCGGTGTGGCCAAAACCATCGGGATAGCGTGGACCAAACTCAAAGCCAAGGCCCCGGCCCAGCCCGGTGTTTGTCGCAGCCCGCTTTGCAAGGGCGGGGTCTAGAACCTCGGCGGAACCCCAACGTGTGGCGCTTGAGGTAGGGCGCCGGCCTTCGAACAAATAGAGATTACAGAGGCTACACAGATCTCTGGCTGTCGAAAACAATCCTGCATGCCCGGCCAGGCCGTCAAAATAGTAGAATGAATTACCATCGTCGGCTTGCCCACACAGTGGCAGGTCGATTGGTCTCCACCCAGAAAAAGTCAAGCCACGCGACCTAACCATTTCCATTTCGATTCGATTGCCAAACTCGGTGGGAACTACTCTGCCAAAATCCGGCTCAAAGGTTGTGTCGCCTAACGCCAGCGGAGCAAGCACAAGATGCTCCATTGCTTCTCCTAAAGCATGGGACTGCAGGACCACGCCAGCAATTACTCCAAGCAGCATAAAGTTGATATCAGAATACAGCATCTGTCCCAATGGGACTCGGTTCTCTGATTTTATTGCACTATCAATAATTGAGAAAAAATCGCCAGGGATGCCGAAAGCCTCGTGCAGCGCATCCTTCTTGCTTTGAGCCTCTCTGTCAATCTGCTGTGCTTTTGGCATCTGCGTCTCAAGCCCAGCGTGGATCCGTGCCTCTCTGCCTGCATAAAAAGGATACCAGGCGGGAAGGCTGCTCGTGTGGGTGAGTAGCGAGGCAATAGTGAGCCTGCTCAACAATTCGTGAACCTGCGCAGAATCCTGCTCCAATCTCACAGCCTCGATAAGCGGTGCGGCCCAGTTCTGATGAGCAATATCCGAATCGAGATTGATTTTTTGTTGCGATGCCAATCTGAGAATTGCCGTTGTGGTGAACAGTTTAGTAAGTGAGGCAATATCGAATTGCCAATGGGAAGGTGTTAGTGCATAAGTTGGCGAATCTGAATCAATTACCGATTCTGCCAGGATAGCCCCGTCCTGTTCGACACGCACCTCTGACCTGGTAAAATAGCCATCGTGGGCGAATCTCAAGCTGATCTTGGCCAACTCATTTTCGAGGTTGCATGCCGCAGATCTCATGAGTTTGCCTTATGCAACTTGTACATGACGATTTCGTCGATTCCTTCCCGTGCAAAATTCCGCAGCCTGCCTGCACGTTCGTAACCATGCCGTTCGTAGAAAGCTGCAGCCTTGTCGTTAAAATCTGAAACAAGGAGAAGCCACGCCCTTCCAAACTGAGCAGTTTCTGTTTCAAAGGCCTCAAGCAGTTTGCTCCCAATACCTGCGCTTTGCAGTCTAGAATCAACGGCTATAAGTTTGAGATAGGGAGCCTGTGCAAAGGCGCCTTCTGGTTCGAACCATGCAAAACCCGCAATGTGCGACGCAGCTTTGGCGTCCTTTGCATTCTGTTCTTCAGTTTTTTCAGTCACGGCACTTTTTGCCACAACGAAGTGGCCTGATCCGGCTATACTTTTGGTTATCGATGCACAAATGCCTGCTTGCGTAAAGCCATATCGTCTGCCAATCTCCGAATCGCAGGCGATGGCCGCACATGCAGCGATATCGTTATAGGCACCTTGCGCGATGATATAATCAAATGACATAAAGCCTCCCACTCATTACAGTTGCCGGGCGTCTTTGCATACCTTTCTGGTTCGCTATCATACTTTGTCATAGAGATAACAAGCCACCTGGTGCTCTGCTGTTATGCCCTTTACCGTGCTGAGCTTTGGGCGCTCGTTTTGGCATCGGGCCTTTGCGTCTGGGCACCTGTCTGCAAAGGGGCATCCTGTTCGCATATTCAGAGGCGAAGGGACATCGCCCTTAAGTATAGTTCGCGAACGTTTTCGCTCCTGCGGAGGATCTGGAATTGGAACCGCAGAAAGCAATGCCCTGGTGTAGGGGTGAAGGGGCGCGCCATAGAGTTCTTCTGATGATGCAATTTCGACTATCGTGCCCAAGTACATAACGATAATACGGTCGCTAAAATTTGACACTACTGCCAGATTATGCGCAATAAAAAGATACGTTAACCCAAATTCGCCCTGTAGGTCCTTCATCAGATTGAGAATCTGCGCCTGGATTGAAACATCGAGCGCGCTTACCGGTTCATCAGCAATGACAAGTTGTGGGGACAACGCCAGCGCCCGTGCAATACCAATCCTCTGCCTTTGACCGCCAGAAAACTCGTGAGGATATCGCTGAGCATACTCTTTGGCGAGCCCCACCTTATCCATGAGTCTATAGACTTTGTCTGCAATAACCGGTTGGCTCAATGATTGCCGATCTGCCTTTTTGCCTCTGAGTGCCTGAACACGAAGGGGTTCTGCAATGCAATCAAACGCATTCATTCTTGGGTCGAGAGAAGAATATGGGTCCTGGAAGATAACCTGCAAGTCCTTTCGTGCCGACCTCAGTTCCTCAGAGGACAACTTGAGCAGGTCTCTTCCATTGAAAATAATCTCACCCTTGTTTACCTCCTGCAGGCGTGCAATTGCCATCGCGGTTGTGGATTTTCCACAGCCGGACTCACCAACAAGGCCAACTGATTCTCCTGGATAGACATCGAAGCTAATGTCGTCTACCGCTTTAAGCCAGCCGATTCTTTTTCTGAATACGATTCCTCTTTCAACAGGGAAATAAACTGAAAGGTTCCTTACCTGAAGCTGTGGCATTCTTCTGTTCATAGATTCGATCCTATTTTATTAAGGTCCTTTTCATCAGAATAAAGCCAACAGCGCACGACGTGGCGATCGTCGAATACTGCCGTATTGCTTTCACCTGGATTACCTGATGCTCCCAACCCATCCACGTGAACAGACGAACACTTCTCTGGCGGGTACGCCCTTGTGCACTGTGGCATTGCCTTATCGCAGCGCGGTGCAAACGCACAGCCTTTTGGCAGACCGATAAGATTAGGTGGAGCTCCAGGAATCGAATAGAGCCGCTTCTTCGCCTCGTCGATTCGAGGTACTGATGCAAGGAGCCCTTTTGTGTAAGGATGCAGAGGATAGGCAAAGAGCTCGTCAACCGGAGCTTGCTCCACAATGCGCCCTGCATACATTACTGCGACCGTATTGCAGGTTCCGGCAACCACGCCAAGATCGTGCGTGACCAAAATAACGGTCATGCGTCTTGTGTCAGAAAGAGACTTTATAAGTTCAAGGATCTGCGCCTGAATTGTAACGTCCAACGCTGTCGTTGGCTCATCCGCAATCAGTATTTCAGGGTTACATCCAATGGCCATTGCAATCATTACGCGCTGTCTCATTCCCCCGGAAAACTGGTGTGGATAGTCGTCCATACGGCGTTCCGCATCCGGTATCCCAACAGCGCGCAAAAGCCCGATCGCGGTTTCTCGAGCTTGCTTCCTGTTTATTTTGTGGTGCTGCAGCAAAGCTTCTTCGATCTGAATAGAGATTCTCAATAATGGATTGAGCGAAGTGAGCGGATCCTGAAATATCATAGAGATTGAGCCGCCGCGTACCATTCGAATCTCGTCTTCTTGCACAGCGAGCAAATCCTTGCCTTTAAAGTAAATGTGCCCATCCTCATACCTGCCCGGAGGAACCGGTACAAGACGCAATATCGATAGGTTAGTGATACTCTTGCCAGATCCAGATTCTCCCACTATGCCAAAGACTTCTCCTTCATGCACCGAGAATGATATTCCGTCTACAGCCTTAACTAGCCCTTGGTTAGTCTTGAATTGTGTTTTCAGGTTTTCAACATTCAGAATAACAGGTGCACATTCACCTGGCTTATATGCAGCTTTATTGGAAAGTGTCTGGTCTTGCATAGGTACCTCTATCGAATGTTACGGAGTCGCGGATCTATAATATCCCGCAAACCGTCGCCAAATAAATTAAAACCCAGCACAAGAATCACGATGGCAAGTCCTGGATAGATAGCAGTCCATGGCGCCAGAATCATGACTTTTCGTGAACTGCTGAGCATGTTGCCCCATGAGGGGTTCGGCGGTTGGACACCCAATCCCAGAAAACTCAGTGCAGATTCAAGAAGTATTGCAACGCTTAAAGAAAGAGAACTTTGAACGATAAGTGGCATCATAATATTGGGCAGCAAATGGTGAGTCAAAATATATGACTTACGCGCCCCGCTCGCAAAGGAAGCGCGAACGAACTCGTTATTCTTAATGGAAAGAATCGCACCGCGAGAGATTCTTGCAAACTGCGGAATGTACCCAATCGCAATCGCGATAATGACGTTGTAGGTATGTTCACCCAGGACGGCCATTACAAAAATAGCGAGCAATAATGATGGAAAAGAAAAAAGTATGTCGGCAACACGCATTATCCACCGGTCCCACGTTCCACCCAGGAAACCCGACCAGACTCCCATAAAGGTTCCTAGTGCTCCTCCCAGAGCTGTGGCTGCTACGGCTATAAGAAAGGAGATCCCCGCGCCTCCCATTATCCTGGACAGAATATCACGCCCAAATTCGTCGGTCCCAAGAAGATGCCCGGTCTTTAAGGATGGGGGCTGCAACATGTTGACTGTTTCCATCTCGAGGGGGTCAAAAGGGAGCCAGAACTGTGAAACGACAATAACTCCAAGGTAAAGCACAATAATGCATAAGCCGATTACTGCAATAGGATTCTTGAGTATTCTTGCAAACAATTCAGGCCTCCTTTTGATCAAGGCGTATGCGTGGGTCAATGGCAGCGTACAGAAGATCTGTGAGCAGATTGACGACTACGAACATGATGGCAATGATAAGAACAATGCCTTGAATAAGGGGATAATCTCGCTGATAGATTGCATAGAGCACAAGTCTTCCCATACCTGGCAGGGCAAATACTTCTTCAATAACGATTGCGCCTCCCAAAAGGTATCCCACATTGAAACCTGCAACGGTAATAACAGGCAGAATTGCATTCTTTAGTGCATGCCGTACAATTACGACATTTTTCTTGAGGCCTTTGGCTTCCGCCGTACGGATAAAATCCTGTTGCATCACCTCAAGCATGCTATTGCGCATATAGCGCATTATTACGGCGGCAAGTCCAATGCCTATGGCCAAGGCAGGCAGCAACATCATTTTGAGGTTTGCAAGAGGGGCTTGCGCAAAGGGTATGTAGTTCCCCATCGGGATCAGTCCCTGTATGCCAGAGAAGGCTATTACCATGAGGGAAGCCAGCCAGAACTGTGGTAGGGAAAGCCCAAGCAATCCAGCAATTCTGATTGTAAGGTCAAGGACGGGGTTCTTCTTTATTGCTCCAAGAATCCCTAAAGGAATACCTATGATCAGCGCCATGAGGAGGGCAAGAATTGTCAACTCAATGCTCAACGGAAGGCGTTGAAGAATATCGGGCAGAACTTGCCGGCCTGTCCGCAGGGAATACCCCATATCGCCCCGCAGTAAATTGCCAAGCCATTCAACATACAGAACTGGTATAGGTCTGTCTTCACCAAAAATTCTCCTGAGTTCCTCCATCTGTTCCGGCGTTGCCTCCACCTGCGTGCCCAGATACATCTGGAGTGCAGAACCAGGAATGAGTCGCACGAGAAAGAAAACTATGATTGAAACACCTAGGAGAACTGGAATCAGGGACATAAGTCTTCGAATAATGTATCTTGCCATTCAGTCCGCACCTTTCAACGTAAACAAAGAATCGCTAGCAGGTACCAGCGATTCTCTGTTATGAGCAGATCAACAGCATGTCGTCCATAGAAGATGCTGTGCAGAAATTACTCAAATTACCTGGATATTACTTTTGTCACTCCTTAGTCTCCACCACATAATAGAGACTTCCGTCGCCGATCTGCTTAAAGCCCTTAATCCCCTTGTTCGCAATATGCGTCTCGAACGGGCAATACAGGAAAATAACTGGCGCCTTCTGAGCGAGCATGGCCTGCAAATCGTCGTATACCTGCTTACGGGCCGCGTACTCAGTGAGCGTTCTGCCCTTGTCGAGCAGGGCATCTACTTCCGCGTCCTTAAAGAGGAAGTTGTTGACGCCACCAGTTGAATGGAGGGTTCGATAAAGGAAACGATCCGGTTCGCCAGAGCCACCACGCAGTTCTACCATGGAATCAAAATCCCGCTTGTTCCACTTGTCAATGTAAATTCCCCATTCCACAACGTCCAGGTCTGCACTTACACCAATCTTCTTAAGCTGGTTCTGGATTACCTGCGCCACTGCCAGACCGCCTTCAAAAGAATTGGAACAGACTATTTTGAAGTTGAATCCGTTGGGGTATCCGGCCTGTGCAAGGAGCGACTTTGCTTTGGCGATGTCTGGACTGTAGTTCGGCAGCTTACTTACAGGTGTTGCCCACTGAGTTGCTCCAGGAGGGATTGGCCCAGAGGGTTGGGCCATTCCAAATTCCGCTGCGGCAATGATTTCGTTTCTATCTATTGCTAGAGAAATAGCCTGCCGTACGCGGACATCGTCAAACGGCTTGCGTGTAACATTGAAACCAAAGGTGCGAACATTGATACCGGGCTTTTGCAGCACGACAAGATTGGGATCCTTTTTTGCCAGCATGACAGTGCCGCCATCATTGATTTGGGCAATATCAAGCGAACCTGATCTAACACCGGCAAACAGCGAAGCCTGTTCCGGAATCACTCTAAAGATAACTTTGTCCATGTAAGGAAGCCCCTTCTCAAAATAGTCGGGGTTCTTAACAAGGGTCATCGAGTTATCGGGGATCCACTCTTTGAGCATAAATGCACCTGTGCCAGCCTCAAGCTTTTGGAGATTACCATATTGCTCAACTGCAGCCTTGGAAACAATCGCACAGTTGTTTGAAGTCAGTCCCTCAAGGAAGGATGCCAAGGGAGCAGAAAGTGTGATCTTTACCCTATATTTATCCAGAGCCTCCATCGTCTTGATGGAAGTAATGTAAGATCGGCCAGGTGAGGCCGTCTTGGGATCCAGAATCCGATTAAGAGAAAAAATGACATCATCTGAAGTCATTTCCTGACCATTATGGAACTTAACCCCTTTTCGTAAATTGAAAACATAGGTTGTGTTGTTGGGAACCTCCCAAGATTCTGCCAAATCAGGTACGATCTTGAGGTTTTCGTCATGCCTTACCAGCTTGTTATAAAGCAGGTCCACCCGGCGATGTGACGAAAACGCGGTTATGATGTGTGGGTCTAGACCAATGGCTTCCTGGTCGACGCCAATGGTGAGCACTTTCTCTTGGGCTACCAAAGGCATGGCAAGCGCAAGTACGAGTAACGAGAGGGCAATGCGAACCGACAGCTTCATAAGGCCTCCTTATAGTCTATCTAAAATTGAATTTCATTATAAAGCGAGATTTTGTGTTGTCAATGCAAGATTAGCAACTATTATTGAAAAAAAATTTTATATTGACAGACTGACATCAGAGCGTAAGGCTGCCCAACACGACTTCCCGTTGCGCGCCAGTGGCCTTTGGCAGGTTCCCGGGCCTTCCCATGAGTGCCAGGTGCCCAAGCAGTGCAAACGCCATAGGTTCACGCACAAAGGGCGGAAAGCCAAAATCCATGGTAGTAAGCACCGCGGCGTCGGACCCGAGACGCTGCCTCATCATGTTGAGCAGCGTCGTATTAAGGGCACCTCCGCCGCCCACGACGACATCATCGATTTTCATTTTGGGCATGATAAAGTCGCGATAGGCGCAAACAATTGTTTCCGCAGTAAACGCTGTCGCTGTGGCGATTCTGTCCTCATAGGAAAGGCCTTGTTCTGCTGCGAATTGCTCCAATTTGTCGACGAACGTTGTACCATAGACTTCCCTTCCAGTGCTCTTCGGCGGGGCCAGCCTAAAATAAGGATCGTCCATAAGGTACGCAAGAAGAGGCGCCGAAACATGTCCGCGCGCAGCGATGGCGCCATCTGCATCGTACTGTTGTTCACCGCGGGTAAAGCGCCGCACCAGTTCGTCCATGATCATGTTACCAGGACCGGTGTCGAAGGCAAAGACGCCGGCCTCGTCGGGGCCAGCAGGAATCGCGGTTGCGTTGCCGATACCACCGATGTTTTGAACGATCCTTCCACGTGCTCGGTCGCCAAAAAGGAGCGAATCGACAATTGGGGCCAGGGGCGCGCCCTCGCCTTGGGCCGCCATATCCGCGGAACGGAAGTCATACAGCACCGGAATGCCCAAACGCTCCTTTACCACGGCGGCGCAACCGATCTGAAGTGTGCCATGCACGGCAATTGTGGCGTTCGGGGTCGCCTCGAAATCTGGACCGGGCAGCTGCCTCCATGCTGGTGCATGCCACACTGTCTGGCCATGAATGCAGACTGCGTCTATGTCTTCTTTTCTTAGGCCAGCAATACCCATGAGTTTGTGTACGGCACTTGCATACCACTCGCCCAAAAGAAAATGTGCGTACACAAGATTATCGATTTTACTTGTCTCTACATCACACAAGGGCAGGAGCAGAGACCTGACCTCTTTTGAATAAGGAATCGATGCATGATTCAGGTATTCGACTTTTGCAATATTGCCGTGAGTATCCGTCGAGATGCGGACGGCAACAGCGTCTATTCCATCGAACGAGGTACCCGACATGACACCAACAAGGACGTGGTCACTTCTCGTTGTGTAGTCGGCAAGACGGGCCAGGCTGCTTTTGCCTACGGTCCTGGCAACTTTGCACCCATCGTTACTTTCAGTCGGTTTTCCGGTCCGATGTCTGTCTTCCATCTCTTGCTCCTTAAATGATTTAGGCCATGGGCTGCACGTTTTGAGCCTCTCTTGCCTTCTGTCGCTTGGCCTTTGCCTAACCTGTCGGGCTGCAACAATATCTACACTTCCCCCGGAAAGGTTTCTTAATCTTAATAGGGTTTCCTAATATTGCCACACCAAGCCAAAATCTCTGCAGCCACTCTTGCCAAAACGCTTCTGGGCAGTACATTTGGCAAATCAGCATGTTCTGCCAACTTGGCTTTTGTCTGCCCCGTATAGCCTATACAGTCGAGAACCACTAAGTCTAGCTCAGAAAACCGTTTGCCACAATTACGAATCTCATCTTCGCAAGCCATATAGGGTCACAGTGCATCGAAAGTTATGTTGTCAGTTATGGAATGCCACTTTTGATTGCGCGTGTATATGTATTTTCAGATATTCTTTGCTCCAGCACGGCCTCTCACTTTTCTCCTTCTCGACTTTATCTTGGTGGCAATTTGAGGGGCCTCTTGCGCACGCGGCGGGCACAGACAGCATCCTCTTCCATCCACACCAACTCATCCATTTGAATTTCGGCCTCGGAGAGGAGCCTGATGATGGCGAGGTCCTCATCGAGGTGGGCGCGGGCACAGAGGGCAAGATAGTCTCCGGTGGCCGTCTCATCTGCAACCTCGGAGACAAAGCTCACCGCCGTTACCCAGGGGAATCGCACAGCCACGTAATAGTAGTCAGGTTTGTAAGGGTAAGGTACCCAATAGAAAATCACGTCCTTGTAGTATTCGGCAGGGAAGAGCTTGGGCATCCACGCATGGGCGTACTTCTCAAATCGATCACGCCATTCCGCATTGAGCGACGCAAATTCGGCATCGGCACCCATGGCGTCGGCCACCGCATCTTCAATGCGTTCGGCCACCAGTTTGTTTGCTGCATAGGCCTCATCTGTGACGTACCAGAAATAGCCGTACAACAAGGCCCGCGGCATCCAAAAGCCCTT
>JAFIHQ010000076.1 GCA_017849315.1 Treponema sp. | reverse complement strand
TCTACTTCCAGGCGCTTGAGGCCTTCCCGGACGGTGGCTTCGTCGATGCTGCCGGCCCCCCGAATCTGCGCAAAATCGCGCATTCTTCGTAAGAGACGGTTAGCTATACGCGGGGTGCCGCGGCTGCTGGCCGCGAGCAAATTGAGGGCGCCGCTTTCGATCCGCACGCCCAGGATTTGGGCCGAGCGCCGGATGACGAGCCCGAGCTCCTCGGGGCTGTAGTAGTCGAAGCGCAGGGAGATGCCGAAGCGGCTCGAAAGCGGCGCCGACACCATGCCGGCCTTCGTCGTTGCGCCAATGAGCGTAAAAGGTGGCACCGGCACGCGCACGGTCCGTGCCGAGGGTCCCTGCCCAATGATCCAGTCGAGTTCGAAATCCTCCATGGCAATGTAGAGCATCTCCTCGATGGCAGGCTTGAGCCTGTGGATTTCGTCAACAAAAAAGACCGAATTGCGCTGCATGGTTGTGAGAATTCCTGCCAAATCCTTGGGTTTTTCCAAGGCAGGGGCGCTTGTCGGCTTAAAGTCCACACCCATTTCGGAGGCTATAACCTGCGCCATGGTCGTCTTGCCAAGCCCCGGAGGTCCCATCAAAAAGATATGGTCCAGGGCTTCGCCCCGTTCCCTTGCAGCCTTTATGAAGATCGACAGGTTCTCTTTTATTTTGGCCTGACCCTGGAATTCAGAAAGCGCCCTCGGCCTTAAGCTCGCTTCTCTTTCGTCCTCAGAGGGGTCGAAAAAAGGTGTCATTGGGCGCACAGCTGCATGAGCTGCATCCTGAGCCTTCATTTCCTGTGCCTGAGTATCGTCCTTGACTGTTACACTGGTCCGTTCCATCACACCGTTGGTCTCATTTGCTGCTTTATTTTTTTTCATTATAACAAGATACCTCAAATCTATTCTTTCGAATCGGCAGGTATGTCAGATATGTCAGATATGTCAGAACTCACAGTAGCCAAGCCGGGCGTACTTGCACCTGGCCCCTTGTCACCCGGCGCACTTACCCTTCCAGTCCCAGCAACTCCAGCGCCTGTAGAAAGGTCCACAAGCGCCAGGCGGAACAACTCTTCCTCGCCCTGAGAATCCGTCCTGACGTCCGAACTATGAGCGCGTACTGCAGCAAGTGCAGATTTGCGATCGTATCCCATCTGTGCAAGCGCCGCGACAACGTCAGCCCATGGACCGGCGCTCTCCGCGCGAGGGACCGCCCCAAGATCCTCCGCTTCGACCAGAATGCCCTTTAGCGCAAGTACCATTTTTTGAGCCAGTTTTGGCCCGACGCCAGATATGGTCTGCAGCGCCTTTACGTTCCCCGCCTCGAGCGCTTCTTTGAGCTCAGCAGGGCCCATCCCCGATAGAATTTTCAGCGCCTGCCTTGGGCCTATGCCTTCGACTTTCATAAGGTCGACAAAAAGCTCGCGCTCTGCCTGCGACGGGAAGCCATACAGCCGCATTCCGTCCTCGAAGTGATGCAACCAGGTGTAGACCTGCGTCTCTTCCCCCACCGGTCCAAACAGGGCAAGACTGCGCGACGGGACCAATATGTCCCATTCGATCCCGCCAGTCTGGACATAGATCGAGTCGCCGGAGTGTCCGGACAGAATTCCAAAAATCTTGTTGAACATCTTTTTTCAGTATAGCAGCAAGTACAACCTAAATTCCAGCTGGCCCTTCGGAGTTAATTCTGCAAATCGCGGCTGCCAGTGCATCCGCTGCATGGTCTGGCTTAGGAATCGCGTCCAAATTGAGCAACATCCGCACCATTTCCTGCACAAGGCTCTTGTCTGCTCTTGCTGTACCAGTGACGGCTTTTTTGATTTCGTTCGGGCTAAACTCCGCAAGGGGTACAAGCTCTTCCTCAAAGGCCAGCTTAATCACTCCTCTTGCCTCTGCCACAGGAAGCGCCGAACTTACGTTTCTAAAAAAATATAAATCCTCGATGCCGCCCGAGTCTGGCCTGTATGTTTGAATTAATTCTCTAATAGAACGATAAATAAACTGAAGTCGCTTGCCTGAATCGCGCTCGGAACTGGTCTTTATGCAACCGTGATCGATGTGAACAATTCGACCACTACCAAAGCTGACAATCCCAAAACCTAATGCCGCAAGGCCAGGGTCAATGCCCACGATGATCCGCGCTAAAGGTGTTTCATCAGGAACAAAAGCCCCAGCCATGAGCATTTACTCTTCTTCGTCCACTTCAGGAAGTTCCATATTGTGATATACGTTCTGAACGTCTTCGTTTTCTTCGAGCTTGTCTATAAGGCGCTGCACCTTGGTAGCGGCCTCGTCGTCGATACTTATATAGCTGTCGGGAACCATCGAGATTTCGGCACCCAAAGTGTCAAAGCCCTTGGCGGTCATAGCGTTAAGCACCGATTCAAAATCGTTCGGATCGGTATAAACGACCAAGGTGCCATCCTCGTTTACAACGTCGTCGGCGCCGGCGTCTATAGCCGCTTCCATGATTTTATCTTCTGTATACTTCTCGCCGTCAAAGCTCAAAACACCCTTGCGCCTAAAAAGATAAGACACCGATCCTGTGGAGCCCAAGTTGGCCCCAGAACGAGTGAGTATGTTACGGATTTCCGCTGCAGCCCTATTTTTATTGTCCGTCAAAACTTCAATGAGCATCGCACCGCCACCAGGCGCATAAGCTTCGTAGGTCAACTCCTCATATGTCGTTCCTTCGAGCTCGCCTGTGCCTTTTTTGATGGCACGATCTACGTTATCTTTGGGCATATTTGCAGCTTTTGCCTTGAGCACAGCAGTCCTGAGACGCGGGTTGGCGTCAGGATCTCCCCCACCCATGCGAGCCGCAATTGAAATTTCCTTAATTAACTTTGTGAACATCTGACCGCGTTTTGCATCCGCGGCCCCCTTCTTGTGTTTTATGGTTGCCCATTTACTATGACCGGACATAATTTCTCCTTAGCATGCCATCAAATGCCGGAAAACGATAGCATAGTCTAGAAATCGCTGTCAACTATTCCGTCTGCATATCGTCCGCTACTATTCTATTGAGCTAAGCCCTATCCTTTTAGGTGCACAATCGTCTTACCAAAGCCGCCGTCCTCCGGTCGAGCAAAATAGTAATCCGCTACGGCTTCGCTCCTGCTCAAGAATTCATGGATCCCTTTGGACAAGATGCCTTCACCTGTTCCATGGATGATGCTAAAAGTCTGAAGCCCTTGAAGACTGGCTGCGTCGATCTGTTTCTCAACTTCCACAAGGGCCTCTTTCAGTCTAAAACCGCGCAGGTCCATCTCGAACAGAGCTTTGTGCGCTGCTTTTCCGGCCCCGTTGTCTGTCAATTCCACGTCGTATGAAGGTTTGGATTTTGAAGTCACATCTTCGCCTTCTTGTGTATTCAAGAAAATATCCCTTATCGGCACTTTCATCTTCACCGAACCCAACTGCACAACCCAGTGCGTTTCGTCATTCTGTCTAACCAAGATGGCCCGTTGGCGTCTTGGGCCATAAAACACCTCTCGGCCCTCACGAAGCTCATCAATTTCCACCCTCGTGGCAGCAACGAGCACCGGATTCTGCGCAAGATCTGGTTGAAGTTCGGCATCCACTTCGATCTGCTGTTCCGCGAGTGCCAGGTTCTCCTTGTCTATTTTAGTAGACAATTCTGACAAGAACTGCTTGACCTGGCGAGTTTGCTCCACAGAAGCGCCACTTTCGCGCAACTCTTTGACCAGATTCTCCAGGGTTTTACGGCTTTCAGAAAGGAGTTCGCGCAATTCGCTTACGCCGTTCTTACGCAATTCCAGTTCTTTTTGTCTTGCCCGCAGGGTTTCCAAGTCGGCTTTGCGCTGAGCGTCTATTGCCTTTGCAAGTCGTCTGCGCTCTTCTGCTTCAAGTTGCTCAAGCTCCCGCTGTTTTTCGCTCAAACCTCGAATAAGTTCTCCAATGTTCGCACTTTCAGGACTGAGGTACTGTCTGGAAAGCGCAACGATTTCCGGCTGAAGCCCTGTCTGCGCAGCTATCTCCAAGGCCCGGCTCTCCCCTGGCACACCCATCACAACTCTATAAGTGGGTGCAAGTTGGTCTGGGTCAAATTCCATCGATGCATTGAGGCAACCTTTCTTTGTATACCCATACTTCTTTAGAACGCCATGATGTGTCGTAACAAATGTGAGTGAACCTTTGTCGATAAAGTAGTCCAAGAGGCCCATCGCGAGCGCACATCCTTCTTCCGGATCGGTTCCGGCTCCCAGTTCGTCCAACAAGACAAGACTCTTTGAAGTGGCACGATGCGCAATTTCGGCAATGACCTTCATGTGGCCAGAAAAAGTGGAAAGTGACTCGTCGATCGATTGCTCATCGCCGATATCAGCCAAAATATCGTCG
>JAFIHQ010000075.1 GCA_017849315.1 Treponema sp. | reverse complement strand
GTGCTGACTTTTCGGATTGGAGAAGATGGATTAGTCTCGATCCGCGGAAAGCTGGAGCATTTGGCTTAGGCAAACCTGGCAAAACTTTCGAACATTTTTGCTTCCAAAGCATCAAACTGTAAACCAAAATCCTTCTGGATTGCGGCGACAAAGTAATCTGGCAAAGGCGCGACGACGCTCTTGGGGCATTGGGGCAGGTTGTCAAGCGACAAATCCATTCTTGTCGCATGAAGATAGTATGGCAGTGCGCCTCTTGTTGAACCGTACTTGACATCTCCATGCAGTGGGTGGCCATGAAACGCGGCCTGGGCTCGGATTTGGTGTGTCCTGCCTGTCTGCAGTTGAAAAAGACAGAGCGTCCTTCCGTTGCCGCATACGAGCGGGATAGCCAAGGTTTTTGCAATTGAAGTTCCACGTATTTCGTTGTTGGCTATTTCGGGATTTGA
Organism: Treponema sp.; assembly: GCA_017849315.1. Classification (GTDB taxonomy): domain Bacteria; phylum Spirochaetota; class Spirochaetia; order Treponematales; family Rectinemataceae; genus JAFIHQ01. Next base: position 5,362 of record JAFIHQ010000075.1, on the reverse strand, counting down.
AATGCCATCTCTATTAGAAGCAGCTATCGCTGGCTGGGAGAATACATGGGTCTTTCTTTCTGCGGAATCCCGCAACACTTCTTCTTCCCAGTTTTCGGTGTCTTCCAGAACTCCATCAACAATAGCAAGATACCATTTTACGATTTTGTGAGCCCTTAATGCCGTGGCAAATTCTCTTGCACCGGCGTAACTACTCGAAAAAGCAAGAACGCCAGAGGTGTTTCTATCCAAACGATGAAGTGGCCCTGGTACAAATGACACGGAGGAGTCCATCTCTGGCTCTAAGTACAGGCGGACCTGTGTCTCCAGGCTGTCGTCTCCGTCATGCACCAAGGCCCCCACGGGTTTGTTTAGAAAGAGAATATCAGGCGTTCTGAGGATGATAAGGTCGGTAACAGACCGTGCCTTGGCCGCGCTTTGAATTTGGACGCGTAACCTTCCCGGGCTCGGCTCAGGCATGCCTTTGAGTCCTAAACCTCTGACAGTTACAAGATCGCCCTTATTGCACCGATAATCGGGACCTGCCTTCTTACCGTTTACGAGCACATTTTTCTTTCTTAAGGCTTTGAAAATAACCGATAATGGCAGGTCGGACAAGACAATACGCAAGACTTTGTCTAATCGTCTTCCATCGTCGTTCTCCCCAAGGCGAAACTCATAGGTGTCCAAATCTTTGTCCATATATCCTGGATATCCTTGCGATTTTACAACCATTTTACAATAAGAGCCGCTTCTTCGTCATTGGCCTTGACAGCGAGCATCTACCGATAGAAACTAAATGCGCAATGTCTATCCGTGATTTGGATTTTGTCGGGCTATGCAAGAACCCGATTTTTTTGAGTGGCTTTGTAAGCCTCTGCCTTGCCCAGACCATAAAGACCATAATTGCCATGGTTCACTCCAGAAAAATGGAGCCCAAGAAGGCGTTTTGGTACTTTATAGGAAAGACCGGAGGAATGCCATCCAGTCACAGTGCTTCGGCGGTTGCAATCTGTGTTTCAATAGCGCTTAAAGATGGTTTTACCGATCTTTTCATTCTGTCGCTTTTTGTCATGTTGATAACCATCCGCGATTCATTGGGAGTACGAAGAGCTGCAGGCGTACAAGCGCAGGCACTAAATCATTTAGGTACCGAACTTGCGCAGCGCAAATTAGTCAACTATGAGCCGGTTAAGGAAGTGAATGGGCACACCTTGCCGGAAGTGATTGTTGGGTCGCTGCTTGGGCTAGGGATTGCGTTTTTTTTCTGGCTGGTTTAAAAGGCTGGGCGCGGCTTCATAGCGGTGAGAGGCTGTAAGGGTTCTCATTCTGTGTAATTCGGTTTATGTGCAATTTGGTAACAAAGAAGGCGGGCAGGTCGATCATGCAGGGCATCAAAGTCATATTAGGTACGTACAACACCATGCCCGAAGGCGCGTCGAGCAGCCTTTTTGAATTGACATATCAGAGTTCCTGGCGTCCATTTCTTTCTAGCCTCTACAAATTCTCCAACATTCGGGCTGTTCTCTTTTATTCTGGAACGGTCCTTCAATGGATTGAAGTCAACCATCCTGAGTTCATCCTGCTGCTGGAAGAAATGATATCCAGAAAGCAGATAGAACTGCTTGGGGGAGGTTTTTTTAGCCCCCTCATGTCGGTGCTGGAGCCAACGGACAAGGTCGGGCAGATCGAAATGCTTACCACTTACCTGCGGAAAACCTTTGGTAAGCGCCCATCTGGGGGTTGGCTTTACGAGTACGCGTGGGACGAGAGCGCTCCTCAGGTTTTCAGTAATGCAGGGCTTTCTTACTCCTTCTTACCTGCCAAGCCTCTGATGGAAGCCGGGCTCTTGAACCCTGCCACCTTGCCGGTGCTTATTACGGAAGACCAGCGAAAGCTGCTCTATCTCTTTCCAGTATTGGATCTTGAAGAGGAATTTGAGGAACCTGTACCCTTTGAGGCTGCGCTGGAAGAATTAACGGCGCGGTATGAAGGTGCCGAGCTATACACGCTCATGGTGAGCGGGCAATCTGTGCCTTGGATGTGGAATGTCTCCGGCATAGAATCGCCAGATGTTCTTTTTGAGAAGACTTTTGCGTGGTTTCAAAAGAACTGCCTTCTTATTGAGACAATGACCGCGCACGACTATGTAAAGGCTATGCAAATCTCGACTCCACCAGTTTATTTGTCTTCTTGCGCTTCTCAGAGGTTTTGCCGTGATGGTGCCCACAGAGGCGCCATTGGCAACAGAAGCACCGTGCAGCCTGATCGCGCGGAAAACTCACAGGACGTCCACAACATAAACATCAAACAGATGATCCTACAAAACAGTTTTAGCAGAAAGCTCTACGACAAAATGTACTATGTCGATACGATGATTGCCCTGCTGCGTGGTGATAAAGCGAGGAAAAAAAGCGCACAAGAAGATCTATGGCGTTCTCAGAGCGGAGACTCGTCGTGGGAGGGTAGGCTAGGGGGGATTCGTAGACCAGAAGTGCGGATGAAAGCTTATCAGTCGCTTATCGATGCGGAAAAGACTACACGTATCCATGGCGTGTTCGTTCCTGGCCTTATTTTGGATGACATAGATTGCGATGGCAGGAAAGAAGTGCTTTACCACGCCGCGGATTTCAATTGTTACATACACGAAAAGGGAGCTTCAGTTTTCGAACTTGATTCTTTCAAAACACACCAGAACCTCTGCGCGGTGTACACGGTTGGTCAGGAATTGGGGCCGTTCAACTCGTTTGTGGATAGAATCTGCCAGTCCGGTGACTTTGCTAAGACGAGTGTCGATCTTTCATCGAGCATTTTCAGCCTTGAAAAAATCGATAAATCGGTGCAAAAAGTTAGCTTCGTTCGCGATATTCCAAGCCTTAAGCTTTCTCTAAGGAAGAGTTATCTTTTTCAAAAACATTGTATCAGCGTAGATTACGAAATCGTAAACCAGGGGGACAACACACTGACTTTTAGGCTAATGACGGCCTTGAACCTTCAGTTGGGAGAGAATCTCAAAGGTGTAAGGTTTGCATTTGCCCTAGGGCGGGGAATCCGTGAATATCCCGATGCTACCCAGCAATACCCGGACCAGACAGGCTTATCTGCACTTGACAGTATTCATGTGGAAGATGACGGGACGAGAAATGTTCTCGAAATGCGATCCGACAGTGCCTTTGCTTTCCGGATGCGACACCGCTTTGATCCTTTTTCCACTGTCGACCTTCAGCGCCTGCTGGATAGCCCATTCGAGGCTGTTCCAGTAGCCCCGGCTGCCTTTACAGCTCCTCCAAGAGAAGAGCAGTCGACAGGTGCTAAGGAAGACCGCTGCTACGGTCAGGATCTTGGCCCAATTAATCCAGGCCCAAATAATAGAGAACCCATGGGTCTTGGGCTTAACAGCAGTCAAGTGTTCTATCAGGGAACAGAGATGCTTTTTGGATGGGATCTTGAAATGCCATCAGATGCGACCAGGAATGTTTCGCTTTCTTTGCATTTTTCGAATTAGGATTTCAAATTAGTAACCTTTAGGTTTCCAGAATTAGAGCAATCTTGCGGTCAGACGCATTGAACCTGCTATGTGGGTAGAAATGTCTGCGCCGTAATCTCTTTTGCCGTCGCTTGCCCTTATAATGGTTTTCCCCTACAATTGTGTCATGTCAAAAGCTATTCTTCCGCCTTCCCTTAAGGCGCTCAGAGCTCATTTTGTCGGGGCCAAAGGAACAGGCATGGCGGCTCTGGCAGAAGTCTTTGCTTCTCAAGGTGCTATTCTTTCTGGAAGCGACGTCCCGGATCACTTTTATACAGACGAGATTCTTCGACAAATCGGCTTGGAGCCTTTTACCTCCTTCGATGCGTCACATATCTCTGCTGACGTCGAGCTTGTCGTTTATTCGGCGGCTTATGATCCTGCAACCAATCCCGAACTTATGGAAGCGAGGCGCCGCGGCCTGCCAATGCTTAGCTATCCCGAGGCTCTCGGCGAGCTTTCGAGACGTTTTGATGCTTCAGGTATTGCAGGAGTACACGGTAAAACAACAACCACTGCAATGACAGGAAGCATTCTTGAGACAATGAAAAGCTCTGTGACGGTGATTGCTGGTTCGGCTGTTTCGTCTTTTGGGAATCGCTGTACGTATGTGGGCGGGGACAAGTATTTGGTAGCCGAAACCTGCGAATACAAACGGCATTTTCTCAATTTCTCTCCACGTCGTATTCTGTTGACCAGTGTAGAAAGTGATCATCAGGATTACTATCCGACCTATGAGTCGATTAGAGACGCGTTCGTCGAGTATGGAGAATCTTTGCCTCAAGGTGGAGAACTCATTTTCTGTGCTGATGATCCTGGAGCAAGCGAAGTGGCGGCACAAATCAAGGGAAAAAGAAAGGATATATCGTCTGTGCCCTATGGGTTTAGCGCTTCAGGTCCCTACCGGATTAGCGAATTTGAAACGAAAGAGGGTGAGAACCAGTTTTGCCTCGAGGCCAGTCATGAGCGCTTTAGGCTTCACGTGCCAGGGAAGCATCTTGTCTTGGACGCCGCTGGCGCCATCGCTCTGGCAACCAGCATTGTCATAGATGAACGCTCGGCAGGCCAAGAAGAGATAGCAAAAGGGCTCGAATGTTTGAGCCGCAACGATTGGGCTTTGATAGCGCGGGCGCTGGATGGATTTAGGGGCAGCAAACGTCGCAGTGAAATAGTTGGCACGGCTGGCGGAGTTCTCGTGATGGACGACTATGCTCACCATCCAACGGCTCTTAGGGATACTATAGCCGGGCTAAAATCCTTTTGGCCGGGGCGGCGGATCATAGTAGACTTTATGTCGCATACATATAGTCGAACCAAGGCGCTGCTGGATGACTTTGCTGCCAGTTTTGGGCAGGCCGATGGGCTTATTCTTCATGGCATTTATGCTTCTGCACGGGAAAAGCCATTAGAGGGCATCACGGGGCGCTCGATTTTTGAGAAGGCGAGGGCTCTGAACCCAGAAAAAGTCGACATTGAAACGGCCCTGCGGAATTGGAATCTCAGAGGCATCGGAGAGATCAGTCCAGGCAAGTTACCAGATAAATTCATACTGTACATAGAATCTCTTGAAGGCGCCGCCGATCTTATTTTCCCCTTGATTCGTCCTGGCGATCTGTTTATTACGATGGGGGCGGGGGATAATTGGAAAGTAGGTGCTGCACTATTGGATAAACTTACCAGGGAAGGCACGTATGTTTAAGAGCATGACTGGGTTTGCACAAAAAGAGTTTGACGTCGATCCGGTAGCCGGTTCCGTCCAACTCAAATCATACAACAATAGGTATCTGGACTTAAGCATTAGTCTTCCTCCCCAGTTGTCCGCAATAGAAGCACAAGTGCGACAATTCTTGTCTGAGC
>JAFIHQ010000074.1 GCA_017849315.1 Treponema sp. | reverse complement strand
TCCTGCTTCAATGGCGCTCAAGCATGCAGAAGTACCTGTTCCTGCGGTATCATGCGTGTGAAAGGCAATCTTTATATTGTCTCCGAGCAGTTTGCGCGCACCACGAATTGTTTCGAAGACCTTTTGGGGGTGACTCGTGCCAGAAGCGTCCTTAAAACAGAGCGAATCAAAAGGCACTCCTGACTCCATAAGTTGGCGCAAAAGCGCAACATAGGACGCAGCCGTATGCGCCTTGGCCTCCACCCCTGGTGGCAGCTCCATCATGCTTATGGCAAGCTCGTGTTTTAATCCTGCTTGAACAATACACTGGCCGGAAAACTTGAGGTTTTCCAGGTCGTTAAGCGCATCAAAATTGCGTACAGTAGTAGTGCCATGCTTCTTGAGCAACTTGGCGTGGAGCCTGACAATTTCGCTCGATTGCGACTCAAGGCCTACCACATTGATGCCGCGCGAGAGGGTCTGCAGGTTGGCGTCTGGGCCAGCCTCGGCTCTGAATTTGTCCATGACGGTAAAAGCATCTTCAGCCGAATAAAAACACGCAGATTGAAAGAGGGCGCCACCTCCCGACTCAAGATGATTCATCCCGGCGGCAACAGCATGCCACACAACCGGCAGATAATCGGCAGAGAACACGCGAGCCCCATACGCAGATTGCAGCCCATCGCGAAATACCGTCACCATGACATGTATATGCTTTTTCATACACTATCCTTCGCTGGTGAAATTCGATTCTTTGCCGGCTGAATTGGTGTCTTCAGCATAAAGACCACGTGCTCTGTGGGCAACGGCAACGGCGGCAGCAATCTCGGCTTCAGAGAATTCGGCCTTTTCTGCCGAAGTTTGCCGAGCTGCAGCTGAACCTGACGCCGTTAATTCCTCCGCCTGCGGTTTGGTAGCAGCAGCAATACCAGCGGCCAAGGCCCTAGTTTGCGCACTTCGCCTGGAAAGCTTCTTGAGGTTCAAATTGATCTCGTTCAACGTCAACGCGATGTGTGCCAGAATGCCAATGGCCACGACTCCGCACACACAAAGTGCGATCAATGCATAAAGCATCATTCACCTCGCAACACAGTGCCCGCAATACCACTCAATTTTCGCAATCCGACCGATCACCTGCACTTTTCCTATTTTCCCAGAATGCTAACATAGATTGCAGCAATGATGGCAGTCGTTATAACACCACAGATATTTGGTCCCAATGCGTACTGCAGGATCATAGCTTGCGGATTTGCCGCAGCCGCCTCCTTCTGCGCGACCTTAGCGGTCGAAGGCACGCAACTAACTCCCGCAATGCCACACAGAGGATTGTACTTGCCCCGGCTAAAGGCCCATACGATGTAGCCCCCGAGAATTCCTCCAACTCCAGAAAGCAAGAGCGCAAGCATACCCAACAACAGCAAAGGCAAGACCTTGGGATTGAGAATCGTCGAGGCCTCGCACAACACGCCTAGCAGAAGCCCCAGGAAAAGCGTCGATGTATAAAGAATGTTGTCTGCAACTGCCTGGAATGGCTTTAATCCGGATTCTCGAATTGCAATGCCCAGGAAAAGCGACAGGAACAAGGGCGCCGCCACCGGGAACAGGAACGACAAAAACACACAAAGGATGACGGCAAAAGCGAGCTTCTGCCCGGAGGTGATCACCCGTTGATTCGGTGGATTATCCATCGGGGTACCGCGGATTTTTTTGGGCACCATTGCCCTTATAAGATATGGATAGCCACCATATGTCAATCCCAAATACAGATATGCCACAATGGTGATCGGAACGAAAAGGCCAGGCGCAAGTTTTAGTGAAGCAAAGAGTACCATAGGGCCGTCGGCGCCGCCTACCAGTGCGATAGCCGCCGCCTCTTTTGTAGTAAAGCCAAAGAGCTTGGCTATCGGAAGAGTAATAATGGTCCCAAACTCCGCGCAAAGCGCAAGGAACATGTTGATAAAAGGATGATTCATCACAAAACCGACATCCAGGAGAGAACCTATCCCCAAGAACACCAAGCACGCGATGAGTCCATTAGAAAACGTAAAGTTGTAGATAGGCTGCAGGAAATCTACCTGCAGAATGTAGAAAAGGTCGGAGACTGCGTTGGAATTCGCGGCCTGCGCTGCAGCATTTCCTGCGGCCTGAGCCGCACTTGTGAGAGCAGCACCCGCAGTTGGCTCCAAAAAGAGCGTCCCCATGCCTCCATGAAGGTTCAAAGGGTCGAAGAACATAACAGCTGCATTGATGCTCGCCATTCCTAAACCCATAGGAATCATAAGAAGCGGCTCTAGCGTACCCCTCTTGCCCAAGTATACAAGCGCCATGCCCAAAAACATGAGGAAGATTCGTGTTAGGCCGAGCACAGGTTCCGTGGCAAAAAGTGTTTGAATCCCCTGAAAGATGCCAAGTAGAGAATCGATGGACATAGGTCCTAGCCCAGATCTACGAGTGAATCTCCAGTATTCACGGAAGCGCCCTCTGGTACGTGTAGTGCAAGTACCGTGCCATCCTGAGGCGACACGATTTCGTTTTCCATTTTCATTGCTTCCAGAATGAGAACGACATCGCCTTTCTTTACACTCTGACCAGCGACAATTTTAAAAGACATAACCACGCCGGGCATTGGCGCTTTAATCGTAAAGGTTGTTTTCTTTGTGGAAGGTGCAGTAGGCGCTGAAGTTTGCCCCCCCTGACCGGTACTGGCGTTGGCATCAACAGCGCGCGCCGCCTGTTGGCTCGAAATCGGTGCACGAGCGGGACCTGGCCCTTGAGAAGATGCTTGGCTCCGCGCAGCAGAGGGTTCGCCTTGAGTTTCTTCCACCGTAACATCGTAGGTCTGTCCATCTACTGTTATTCTATAGCGCTTCATAGACTTATCTCCTTAAAGCTCTTTTACAACTCTAGACGTTTTTGCTACCCGAAGATCTCTTGCCACTATATGGCAGAACACGTTGGGCCAGACGTTCCGCTCTACCCCAGATGGGTGTATTAAAGCCGCTATTCTCGTGCGCAAAGTCGGTTTGCACAGTAATTATAGAGGTAATCTTGTAAGGGAAGCCAGTCTCGCCCTCAAATGCGGCAATTGCAGCAGAAAGGATGGCAACAAGACG
>JAFIHQ010000073.1 GCA_017849315.1 Treponema sp. | reverse complement strand
CGAGTATCTTTCTTGCAATGATCGACGTTTGTGACGCGCTGCTCAAATCCAACATCCCTTGTATGGAATATGGCTTGAGTGCGATTGATGCATACACAGGATTAACCCCGACTCAACCAACACAATTTATTATTGCAGAAGGAACTATTATCGATCTTGCAAAACAGTTCGAAGCGCTTATGTATCCGTCGCTTCCTTATGCGGACGCCTCACTGTCCAAAGAAGCGGCAGGGTGCGAAGTGCGGTTTCTGTGTGTCGATTCCTTACAGCAAAAAAACTTGGGTGCTTCGCCTTTGACCGACTTTAGGAAAGTTCCAAATAGAGACTATTACCACGATCCTTGCGGTGTTTATCCCTCACTCCGTTCCAGAGACTTTGTCTATCCACCATCCAAGAGTTCGGTAAATGCCCTGTTCGAAACGGCGATCTACGCCTCGCGCTTTCCTAACGTTCCGGAAGCGGTTTTTAGGGGTTTGAATCTGCCAGAAAGGCCGTCCGCGTTGTGGCAACGCGACCTTCTCTCGATTATTTTGCAGGGGCCTTATTCTTCGCAGGCACTCAACGGTCTCTTGGCGAGCGGATTTGTCGAACTGCAGTGGCCTGCCCTGTACGCCCTTCTTTCTGTCGACCATGCCAAAGAGTGCCATCCAGAGGGAGGAGGCTGGTCCCATACCATGGCCGCCTTGGATCAACGCAAAACTCATGACCTGACGCTTTCTCTGGCAATCCTGCTTCACGATACAGGTAAGCCGCGTTCGACTGCGCGGGAGGGGCATCGGTTTGATCATCACGCCGAAATTGGAGCTTCACTTGCCCGTTCCTTCTTGAGCTCGCTCAACTTTAGCCCGGAAACAATAGAAGATGTGTATTTCATGATCCGTTGGCACATGCTCCCTGCGGCTTTGCCCAAGATCCCAATCTCCACCGTGAGCGACATTGTGCTCGACAGGCGATTTGTCGAGCTTCTGGAACTGTATCGTTGCGATGAGTTTTCTACGTTCACAGGCCCTGAAAGCTACTACGCAGCTTGCGCTGCCTACCGTGCCTACATGAAAAACGTCCGCAACCCTTACAGAGACGACCAGGGGCGTAAATTACATCGGTCTCAGGCCGGCATAGGCATATAGGGTACAGCCCACCTGGGGGCTTTAAATGAGGCAAATTGGTCGTAGTTGGCGATAAGCGCGGACACAATTTTCTGGTCGAGGGGTGTCTGCTGCAAAATCTTGAAGGCTTCTGCGGCATGGACTGGGTCGCGATAGGGTCTTGTGCCAATCAGCGCCTCAAACACATCAACCACGGCGATTATCCTGGACTCTTCTGGGATTTCATCGCCCTTAAGGCCATCGGGATACCCTGATCCGTCCATGCGCTCGTGGTGAGACCGCACAATCGGGCTCAATGCGGCGAGCTCCTGAAAATTGAGTAAGATAGCAGCGGACGCAGCCGGATGCTTTTGAACAATTGCCATTTCATCTTTGGAAAGTGGTCCTGTCTTCTGCAGAATCTCCGAAGAGACAGCGATTTTACCGATATCGTGAAGAAGCGCTGCAATATAGAGATTGCGCAAACGCTTCCCCCTAAACCCCATTTTCTCGCCAACAAAAACCGCAAGGGCCGCGACCCGGCGTGAGTGACTGACAGCCTCTTTTTCGGTCTGCTCAAAAAGGTAGATTATCGATTCCAGCCCCTTGGTTTCGTAGAAAAAGCGTGAAGTTCGGGAGCCCACCAGGTGAACAGGAAAACTTACCGCAAATATTGCCAAGAACACGATAAGATAATCAGACCATAGCAATAAAGGCTCGACAAAACTCACTTTTAGACCATAGGCGAAATCTTGGCCATCGCCGCCCGTTATCCGCATCCCTGCTTGTGGCAGGATTGCATCGACAAGATCCTGGCTATTCAAACTTACGATCGCCGTCCAATCTTCCAGGGGCGAATTGCCATAATCGTCCTTTATGGAAAACAGCAAGCGCAAGTCCCCATCCTTGTTTTCGATGGCTTGAGAGTCTTTGGGAGGCGACCTCTTTTCTAAGCTTGCACTCTTGACAAAGGGGTAAAGATACACGATGTCAAGTATCTGATTCTGGGCGGTGGCAATTTGTCCTTCCTGAATATTTCGGCGCAACTCGTTCCAGGAGAAATAGCCGTCGTTGAAGGCGGTCCAATCCATCGCAACAATCGTAACAAAGGCAGCCTTTGTCTCCAACAATTGAGCCTTACGATGATCCAGCCTTATACCGACAATGATCCCGAACACAACTGAAGCGGTTAGCACCACAATTACAAGGCCCTGAATGAGTCCTTTGGCCTTAATGCGGCCAAACACGCTTGACTTTGTTTTTTCCAACTTTTTATCTCCAGAAGCCCGTGCAATTTGTCCGCACAAACCCCTTTAATTCAGACCTTCCTAGTTATCGCTGTCTTCCATCTCTTCCTCAGTTTCTTTTGCCTTCTTTCTCGCTTCAAAATCTCTGACGATTGCCAAGGCGTCCTGTTCGTATTCGTCTGGTACAACGACACTCACGCCTTTTACATTGATCGAATAGAAGGGGTTAACATCGAGCATAGAGTCGGTCATCATCTCGGCGGGAATTCCGGCAGACTCAAGAAGGCTCTTGACTACTATGGCATCCTCCTGGAAAGCGGCTGCAAAAACAGTTTTCATGCTTGCGACCTCCAATTCTCGATCGCCTTGCGCGATTTATCAAAGGCGGGACCAAGCCGGCGGGCTCCGGTAGGCGTCATGAGCCAGTCTTCTTCCATCCGCATACCGCCAAGATCCTTCCACCGTCTTAATTCATTGTAGTCTATAAACTCGTCAAATGCATTGCCGCGTTCCCATTTTTCTATGAGCCCTGGAATAAAGTAGATGCCAGGTTCCATGGAATGCACCATGCCGGCCTTAAGCTCCTTGGCCAACCTGAGTGAAGAAAGTCCAAATTGTTCGCTCCGGTGCATGGTTTTTCCATAACCTACACGATCCTCACCAAGACCTTCCATATCGTGAACATCCAGTCCGATCATGTGGCCCAGTCCATGGGGGAAAAAGAGAGCATGAGCCCCGCGTTCCACAGCCATAGACGGATCCCCTTTCATGATGCCAATCTCCTTGAGTCCACGGGCGAGGCTAAGGCATGCAGTGCGATGAACATCAATGAATTTCTTTCCAGGCGCAAGCGCACTGGTCGCATCCAGGAACACCTTGCACAAGAGATCGTAGATTTGAGCCTGACGGGAATCGAAACACTTGCCGACTGGAAAAGTCGTAGTGAGATCCCCAGCGTATCCCGACTCTACCTCGGCGCCGGCGTCCAGCAAAACCAAGTCGCCGTCTTTGGCGACATAATCGTAAGAATGATTGTGCAGTGTCTCGCCGTGGTTCGTAGCAATTGTAGCAAAACTCAAACCGCAGCCATGCTTCTGAGCCTCGTACTGCACAAGCGCTGCAGCCTCGTAGCCTGTCCAGCCTGGCCGAATTTGTCTTAACAGTGCCTGGTGCATGGCTTCCGAAACAGCCACTGCTTTTTCCAGTTCTGCAATCTCACGAGGCTCTTTTATCTCGCGCATGCTGATGACCGCGTCAATAAGCTCTGCGCTTATTGATTCTTCGAGCTGTCTCGGGCTCAAACCTGAAAGCCGAGAGAGCCTTTCTTTTGTCTCGGTTCGATAAAATGGAAGACAATAGACTGGCTCACGGCGGGCTATGGCTACTTCGACGCGGATGCTTGCTGCGTTCAAGGGCCTTACGTCCGTAATTCCACTCTTGCGTGCAAGATCGGCGACGCTTTCCATGGGACCGGTCCAGATCATATCGTCCATGGTGATATCATTGGCAAAAAGGGTGGATTTGCCATCGGACAGGTCGAGCACGAGCAACATGTCGGGCACGTTGAGTCCTACGAAATAGAGCCAATTCGAATCTTGCCTAAAGGGATAACAGTTATCCGGATAATTGATTGGCGACTCGCCATTGGATGGAAAAAGAACAATACCACTCGTAACACCGGCACGCTGAAGCCGTTCGACCAGGCAGCTACGTCTTTCTTGATAAACAGCGGGTTCAAACATAAAAGACATAGTATGTTCTAATTCCTGACAGGTCAACATAAGCAATCAGCGTCGTGCGGTTCCGTTTTCTGACCGCAACTCCTCGCTTTCCGTCGCTGCCGGCCTTCATAGCATGAACTTTAGTCTTCTACTCGCTCTTTCACTTGCTCTTTCCCCTTCTAATAGAAGGCAATATTCCTCACGTTAGTAAATTGAAATTTCTATTCTAGTGGCTATGGTGTTACCATAATGGATTATATTAGGGCCTGTCTTGCCAGTAACCTGAAGATCCGCAGGGCAATGTTAGGAATATCGCAGGAAGAACTTGCCGAAAAGGCCGGCATATCTCCTGGTTATGTGGCAAATATAGAAACGGGCCGCAGCTTCCCCTCGACCACGGTTCTGCTCCGCCTGAGCGCGGCATTCAATGTGGAACACTGGAAGCTCCTTATGGATCCACAGAACGACGAAATCAATTACTCAAAAGAAGAAATATCGAGAATTTTCGATCGCGCAAAGGAATACGTGCTTGGAGAACTACCGAACAATTATTCAACTCCTACCCCGCCGCCACAAAACCATGCACCGGACAGGCGCGATACTGTGCTGGAAGATCAGTCCCAGTAAACCTGAATTGTTGGGAAAATGACAAAGGTTGACAGTCCAGAATCGAAATCCTACTATTGAGCGATGAATATCTTATCTTGGAAGTTCTCTTGGAAGTGGAAATCCATGCGAACGGTTCATGCCCTTGCGGAAGTCTTGGCCATCGCTGTCTTTGTGGGTACGACGATGCCACTGGCTCCGCTGGATGCGCAAACCCAAACTCACGAACAAGGTACCACCAACACTTCTTCTGCTACCTCCGACTCATTCTCTCTCCAAAGTTACGTTCTCAATAATGGCATGGAACTCATCATGGACCAGCAGACTTCTGCACAGAAGATCTTCCTGGGAATAGCCGTCAAAGGCGGCACGGATGTCCAAACCAACAAAACAGCTGGACTCTTTAGGCTCATCGAACTTCTGAGTTTTAGGGGTGAGGCGAGCCACCCTGGCGAGCCGGAACCGGCTGCAGCATTAGAGACCATTGGAGCAGCAGGCCTCAACGGTGGAATTATGCAGGACGGATTCCTGTTCTCGTTTGTCGTAAATCCCGAACAGCTAAAGGAAGGAATAGATACTCTGCAATATCTATTTTCGACGGTGCGGCTCGATACGGCTTTTTCGGATCCCAAAGCGCTTGCTGAGGCAAAAGAGGAAT
>JAFIHQ010000072.1 GCA_017849315.1 Treponema sp. | reverse complement strand
CTTTTTGTTTCTTTTTATGTAATCGTTTGCATTTTTCCCTTGACAGAATGTGGAAGTGCTTTGAGAATAACGTAAGTCGAGAATCACAATGCCGAGAATCACAATGAAGAGGGGAGTTATCAGATGATCATCTGCTGTGGAGAAAACTTAATTGATATGGTGCCAATGGTCGGCGTAGCAAATACACCCTACGGATGCTTTAAGGTGGCTCCAGGCGGTTGCCCTTATAATAGCGCCATTGCAGCAGCCCGTCTGGGCGCAGAAGTGGCCTTCCTCGGCAAGATAGCCAGCGACTTCCTTGGCGAAAAGCTCTATGGCAGGCTGGCGGGTAATGGTGTAAAGACCGAACTAATTCGTCGCGCCCCTCAACCGGTTACCCTGGCATTCGTTGAAAGATCTCCGACAGGCGAAAACAACTACGCATTCTACGCCGAGAATGCAGCCGACCGAACTCTCCTGCCAACAGACCTGCCTACTTCGCTGCCTGCATCTGCTCATTTCTTGCTGGCCGGTTCAATTTCGATGGTGCTCGAGCCAGCTGCAAGCACGATAGGCGGGCTCATTCAAAGGGAATGTACCGGTGCCAACCCACACCTCCTCTTGAGCTATGATCCGAATGTGCGCCCTTCGCTTATCGCAGACAAAGCCGCCTTTAAGCGCAATTTTGAGTCGCTTTGCTCCGTAAGCGCTATTGTAAAGGCCAGCGACTCGGACCTCGCATGGATCTACGACTGCGCAGAAATCGATTCGGAACTCGACAACATCGTATCACGCCTCTTGGAGCTGGGTGCTTCCGTGGTTTTCCTGACGCGTGGCGAAAAGGGTTGTGTCGCTGAAAACCATGTGGCGCGCGTGGCCTGTGAAGCTGAAAAAGTGAAGGTTGTGGACACAATCGGGGCTGGGGACACCTTCCACGCTGCCATTGTTGCGGCATTGGATACGATGGGCATCTGGACACGAGCTCAGCTCGAAAACTTAGACGCAGCCACCTTGACCAGGTTGGCCCGCTTTGCTCAGGCGGCATCGGCTATCAATTGCACACGAGAGGGAGCGGACCCGCCCACTCGCGAAGAACTGGCCAGGCAATACCCAGGGTTAGCGATTTAGTTATCTTGCGGTTTTTGGAAATGCTTTGAAACACAAGGAGCAAAGACGATGTTAATTGGTATTAAACCCTGTATTTCCCCAGATCTGCTTACCACTCTGTTCAAAATGGGACACGGAGACGAAATTGTGCTGGCGGACGCATTCTTTACCGGCGACGCGCTCAACAACCGGGTAATCCGCGCCGATGGCATTCGAATTCCGGATCTTCTGGACGGGATTCTGCAGCTTATCAACTTGGACGATTTTGTCGATTGCCCGGTGATCATGATGGAGCCCTCTCATGGCGACGTCTTGGACCCGGAAGTCGAAAAAAGCTATCGGGCTGTTATCGATCGTTACTGGCCAAATACACCCCCAATTCAAAGGATGGAGCGTTTTGCTTTCTACGAAAGAACGCGCCACGCTTTTGCCGTCGTCATGAGCGGCGAAACGGTCAAGTATGGCAACATCATCCTCAAAAAGGGTGTTATCCCTGTAAAGAAAGCCAACTGACCGGTTAAGGGTAGGAACAAGGGCTCGGCAAGGACAAGAATCGAAAATATGAAAAACCAAGGCGTCACCATTCGGGAGGTCGCAGAATACGCTAAAGTCTCAACAGCAACAGTCTCACGGGTGCTCAATGGGGACCCCCGTGTAATCGATTTCACCCGTGAAAAGGTCCTGAATGCCATAGAAAAGCTCGATTATAAAGTCAATTCGGTGGCCCGGAGCCTCAAGACAAACAAGACCAGGACGATTGGCATCATGGCTCCGGATCTTGCGGGCGACTATTTTATGTACATCGCCGAAAGCATGGACAAGGAACTCACCAATCATGGTTATTCCCTCGTAGTCTGCGTCTCGCACGACTCACCGGAAGAGGAAGCCAAACGCTTGCGGCACCTTGCCGAGCGGCTTGTGGATGGCATCGTGGTAATCCCTGCCACCGCCAAGGGCAAGCACTTTGAGTTCCTCAAGGAACTGAATATTCCTTTTGTTTTCGTAGATCGCACGGTGAACGACATCGAGGCCGATTCAGTTTTGGTCGACAACGAGGAGGGCGCATTTGAGGCGACTAAGGCGCTCATAAACGACGGCTACACGCGCATAGGGTATGTTGGCGGGCTTCAGGACATTTCGATCTTCAGGGAGCGATTCCAAGGGTACAAAAGGGCGATGGAGTCGTCCAATCTGACCGTGGAAGACGATTTTGTGAGATTTCTTCCA
This sequence comes from Treponema sp., assembly GCA_017849315.1. Lineage (GTDB taxonomy): Bacteria > Spirochaetota > Spirochaetia > Treponematales > Rectinemataceae > JAFIHQ01. The sequence goes on along the minus strand of JAFIHQ010000072.1, from coordinate 911 downwards.
CCTACCCTGCCCTTCGGCTACCATGCGATGGAAGAAATGATGCACCGTCCGGAGTCTCCGGATGCCTGGTTTATCGCGAACGCTTTTATGCACATTGGCGCAACGAATTACGTCATCTCGGAAGCTGGAGAAAGGGCGCCCCGGGTTGTGTTTGCAGCTTTTGATGAGATGCCTTATTCGCCTTTGCTTGTACATTGCCGCTATGCTGTGCAGCAGCCAATCGCCGAGATGGGCAAGACTGCCGCGCGCCTCATCTTAAAGCGCATAGACCAGGTCGATGCAGAAGAAAGTTACCAGCCACAGCAATTGCGGCTAAGAACGAGGCTGATCACGCACAAGCCGCAAGCATGAAACATCGAATAGAGAATGGAGAATAGAGAACGTAATTTTTGGAGGTAGATATGGCAGATTTTGAAGTTCAAAAACCTGGGCTGAGGTACAAAGATTCCCTGCCCAAGATTGGAATTAGGCCCGCTATCGACGGGCGTATGTTAGGTGTAAGGGACGAACTCGAGCCCTACACTATGGCTATGGCCAAGGCCGCTGCCCAGCTCATCAGCAATAATGTACGGCATGCATCGGGCCAGCCTGTCGAGTGTGTCATCGCCGACTCGACCATCGGACGCGTTGCAGAAGCGGCAGCAGCACAGGAAAAATTCTCGCGCGAACACGTGGTGGCGACGCTCACTGTCACGCCGTGCTGGTGCTATGGTGCAGAGACCATGGACATGGATCCTCTCACTATAAAAGCGGTGTGGGGCTTCAATGGCACGGACAGGCCCGGCGCCGTTTATCTGGCTGCTGTTCTTGCCGCACACAATCAAAAAGGCCTGCCAGCCTTTGGAATCTATGGCCGCGACGTACAGGACATGAGCGACATCAGCCACATCCCGGAAGACGTTGCAGAAAAG
>JAFIHQ010000071.1 GCA_017849315.1 Treponema sp. | reverse complement strand
TGTTCTATAGGCACGAATACAGTTTCCGTGTCCGCATATTCGATCTTTATATAATCCCGCTCGTTACCAAGGACCGTCATACGCTCGATACTGGCAAACCGTCCGATCCCGTAATTGACGTGGACAACATAATCTCCAGGAGAAAGCTCGACAAAGCTGTCAATGACACTACTACGAGCCGTAGAAAGGCTTTTGGGTATCCTTTTGCGACGTCCAAAGATCTCGTTCTCCTGAACAACGCGAAGTGACAACGAAGGTGCAGAAAAGCCCGCAGAAAGATCACCCGTCATGAGGGATACTTTGTCATCCTGCAACAAATTAGCTATGCGCTCAGCCTGGATCTCTGAGCTTGCCACAATGACCGTCTCTTCCTTGATTTTTTCATGGTTTGCGAGGTCCTCTTTGAAATACTTAATATTGCCAAAAAAAGAACGAGGGGGCTCGCCATTGAGCGAAAGACGCCTTTTTTGTTGTTCATCCTTTAATGCGAAGGACTCGACAACCCGCTGCCAAGTAGACTTTGCGTCCGCAAAGGCATTAAGGCTAGCTTCTGGAGGTGGAACCGGCATCTCTCGCAGAGCATTGCGATAAACTCCTGCGTATTCTTTGCGCGTCAGTTCCTCTTGAGCAGTCAGGCGTTCCATGTTGAGAAGAAAAAGAACAGTTGATGTGTCGAAGAATTCTGTTACTGTATGCATAACCTCGTCGGCACAAGGATACCAAAGCTCCTCACCTTTAAACTCGCCTTGTTGAAACAGAGCTTCCGCAAGCGGATCAAGCCTGTCTTTACAACCCGGGAATTCTTTAGCTCTTGCAAGAACCTGGTTTATAGAGTTCTCGTCCCAAAGTATTTCCTTGAGAGGTCTCAAAACAAATGAGGTGACCTCTTCTTTGCCGGATTGGAGGGATGCGTCGAAGCGAGTTATTTTCTTAACAACATCATAATCGAACTGTACTCGAAGAGCTTCTGTATCGCCAGGCATGAATAGGTCCACAACTTCGCCCCGCACTGCAAACTCGCCGGGAAGTGCAACCTGCGGTACCCGCAAATAGCCGTAGTGGGTCAATCTGTCGGCGATTTCTTCTGGATTGAACTGCTGGCTTTTTCTGATTTCTACGAGAAGTTTCTTAAACTCCGAAGCGGAAGGAACGCAGGTTACAAAAGCCCGATAGCTTGCCACGACAATTCCATTTGTCCTAGTGGCAAGTGAACTCAAGGCTAAAACCCGCTCTCCAAACACTCGGGATCTTGGAGCCACCGGCCGGTATGCCATGGAGTGCCACCACGGCAGAAGCCTCGCCTCCTGGCCCCAAAAAGCAAGATCAGAGACAAAGTTTTCCGCTTCCTGATCGGTCGGAAGAACTACAAAGAAACTGCTTGCATCTTTATTCCGCAAGGCTGACAGCAAGTATGCCAAGTAGGAGTTTTCAGTTTCATAAGTCTCGACTGGAAAATCACTTTTTTTGATTCTATCCACGAGTAAGGTAAAACTTATGTCTTGGTAGATCTTCCTGACAAGGTCTTGCGGTTCTCTTAGGTCCATCGTATGCTTTCCTGGTTGCATTTGTGCGGCTCCATTATAGCCGCCTAAAGCGCTAATTTCTAGAAGCGAGGTTTACTTCACTCCATGCTTGCTGCAATTCTAGCCGAGGACGACAACTTTGCCCGAATCATCGCCTACCGTAGTAGAATCCATAAGTTTTCCGTCGTCCATTACCGAGATCCTGTTAAACTGGCCGACAACATTCCGGAATTGCGCCCAAGTGTGGTTGTCGTTAGAGAATGCGACTTTCCATTACACTGGCAGTTGCTTTTGAACGAGATCATCTATCTTTCAACGTCCAACTCCACACGGTTGCCATCTCACTTTGTGCTTTTTACCGTGCCAAACTTGGTTCATGACGAGCCAAGATTTCCGCAGTTGGAGACTTTTATCCCCGACATGACCCAACTTTCAGATGCTCAGTCGGGACCAGAGCCATCGCAATCAGCGCCAGTTGAATCTATTCATAAATATTCGGCCCTGCTCTCCACACTGTCGAGGTCCGCTTCGGTGGCCTTGTTTTCAGAAGAGTCAAAAAAAAGCGGGGCCGAAGGTCTTTCGCACCTTGCACAAAAACGTGCGTCTAGACACTGACGGCACGACAGGATACGGCTTGGGCACCATCCTGCTTAATTCATAGTTATTCATATATTAGTTATTCATATATAGAGAAATCCATCATCTTCATATTGATGAAAAGGCAATTCTGAGCTATTATGTTTTCTGTATGGACAAACAAATCGCTGACCCTTGTACAGAGGAAATGCTCGAGCCTTATGCGGCAAAGTTCAAGGCTATAGGGCACCCTATCCGGCTCAAAATACTTTGTCTTATTGCGCATCAGGAAGTACCTTGTGTGGGGGATCTGTGGCGTTGTCTAAATCAGCCTCAGCCGGTTGTCTCACAACACCTTGCCATCCTCAAGAAAAGTGGCATTGTTTCTTCAGAAGTCAATAAGACCAAACGCGTGTATTCGATTGTGGACCCATTCATTAAGTCGCTGGTCGATTCGATTATCTGCAACGTAAAGCCAAGATCGGACACTGCTCCGGACGACGTGGACGACGAGAAACAACTACCAACTTCTCCCGTGTAATCCAGCGCATGTAATCTAAGAAGGACAGGGTGTCTATTCTGTTAGAATCCCCTCCAGAGCTTCGGCAAAAACCTTGTCTGCGTCTTCTAGAGCTGCCCTTCTGATGATCTCCCCGTGCCGGAAGATCAACACTGAATTCCCCGCTCCTGTTACGCCCAGATCCGCACTTCTGGCCTCACCAGGCCCATTGACGACACACCCCATAACGGCGATCGATATTGGCTTCTCGATACTGTAAAGCCGGTCTTGCCATCGTGCCAGAAAGGCGTGAGTGTCAAAAGAAGCCCTCCCACAGCGGGGGCAGGAAACGATGCGTGCGCGTGCTGAGTTTTCGTCAACACAAGCAAGAATTTCCCGTGCAGCAATAACCTCGGACTCCATTGGTGCAGAGAGCGAAACACGTATTGTTGAGCCTATTCCGTCCTTAAGAAGAGAAACCAATGCTGCTGTGTTCCGGACTACTCCACTGATGAGTGGCCCAGCTTCGGTTACACCAAGATGCAACGGATAAGAATACTTACTGGCAAAAAGCCTATTCGCCTCAACCACTTTGTTGGGCTCGTTCAATTTGATTGAAACCACGATATTCGAGAAACTTAAGTCTTCCAGAACCGCAATCTCTCTTTCGGCAGCGACAACGGCGGCCTCGACTTCGTTTATGTGTCCCTGTTTGATGCTGTCGCGCAAGTCTGTAGGGAGCGAACCAGCGTTGACGCCAATACGTATCGGCACTCCTTTGTCCTTGGCCTTATGAACTATCTCTTCAACCTTCCATCGTTCACCTATATTGCCGGGATTAATACGTATTTTTGCGATAGGAAAATCCAGACAAAGAAGAGCGAGCCGCCAGTCAAAGTGAATGTCTGCCACTACTGGCATAGGGCTTGCCTTAGACAATTCGCCCAAGCTTCGTGCTGAAACTTCGTCCGGCACTGCAAACCGAACAATGTCACAACCGAGGGCTTTGAGTGTCTCAATATGAGAGAGGATGTCGTCCATGCGTGGATCCTGTGCAAGCAAGCCCTTGGGTAGAGGATCTTTCCACATGGTCTGTACCACGACAGGCCAAGGGCCTCCCATGATGAGAGACCCTACTTTAACAGCTTGCGAGGCCAAACGTGCTTCGTTTTGATTCATATGAGCAAATTCTTCCAGTCAAATAGCCAATCAATAGGTTATCTAAGTCTCTTTTTGCCACAATATTAGAGAGCACTAAACGTAAACGCAAGCGTAAAAAGCGCAACAGTTTCAAGAAGTCCAACGACAATGATGTAATTAGAGTAACCTTTACCAGTTTCTCCGTACGCATCGCAACCTGCCGCAGCAACTTGCCCCTGGCCCATTGCAGACAAGGACATGGATATTCCCGCGATAATTCCAGAACACATGATAAAGAAGGGATCCTTGGCTGAGCTTAACATGCGGCTCATAAGAATGAACGCATAAATTGTCTGTGTCAGCGGAGCACCCGCAAACGAAACAAGAAGGAAGGAGCCTTGCTTGTTCGCCTGATAGGAACGTTTCCAAGAACCAATAGCCGCTAATCCAGCCGCCCTGGCACCAATAACCGAACCGATCGCCGAAAAACCAAAGACGAACGCTGCTCCAATGTACCTAAACCACTCCGTATTCATACCTGCTACTCCTCTTTTCCGACTTTCCCAGCGACCTCACCAAGAGCAAGTTCACTGAGAGGTTCGTATTTATACCCAGACCATTCCATACCGAGATGGCTGGAGAATTCCAGAACATTGAGTCTAATTCCATGAACAACGACGGACAGCACGCTCATTGCGATGTTGAGCGAATGCCCTGCGATGAGCAAAACACAGCAGAGTATCAGTCTTATTATGAACGAGACAATGGCTCCTCCAAAGGTGCCAAGAATACTCAACGCCATTCCATTAACGGTCTGAGATATCGCTAGGCCAGTGAGTCCTACAGCCCAGAGTCTTATGTAAGAGACAATGTCTGCAAACACACTGACGACGCCTAAGATTGTTGGAATGAAGTTAGCCAAAGTTGCCAAAAGACTCTTGCCCAAGTTCCCATTCCAGTTGCTGAAAACAACAATCAGAACGAACCCAATTCCTAGTACGCCGAGCACCCATGACTGAACAGGAAAGCGGTTTGAGTCGATTACAAGGTATAGAGCCAATTCGAACATTCCTACTACAAGGAACAAAGACCCGATTTGTGACATAAACTTGAGATCAGGGAAGTCGCGCTTTACGTTCTTCATGTGAGCAATGCCGAGTTGGATTGCTCCAAAAACAAAGCAGAGTATCCTGACATTAATGTCGGAACTCAGTTCGCCCTCAACTCTAGGGGCACTGTTGATCGCATGAATTGAGAGCCTTTGTAATAGACCAGGCAAAGAATCCCAAGGGATTGCAAACCACGTCGCAGTCACAGTTCCCCAGACAATGGTTGAAGTTGAAAGCAGTACTAGGAGTTTTACAAAATCGCCAACAGGCTTTCCATCATGCTTTGCTTTTGCTACAAGCAGCAGAGAGGCAACCAGCATCACAAGACCGTATCCGCCATCACCAAAAATCATTGCAAAGAAAATAGAGAAGAAGATCAGAAACCACGAAGAAATATCATATTCGTGATAGTTGGGCACAGTACCAAGAAAATCGAAGACTGGTTGGATCGTTCTCACTACAGGATTGTTCTCAAGTTTGGTGGGAGGTAGTTCGTCATCCGCTGGGTCGCCAATGGCAGCTGCCCAACCGCCTTTGCCCGCCTGACTTAAGAGCCTAGGTGCTTCCTTCGCGGGGACAAACCCACTAAGAGTTGTCAAATGATCTTGTACCGGCATATTCGCCTTGAGCCGTTCAATTACAAGTTCTGCCTTTGCGATCTTTAGCGCATCCGTGACCAGTGGCAACGCTGCGCAAAGACTTTGTATTTCTTTCGTTCTTTCTTGTATCTCCCGCTGAATCAACAGGATTTCATTCTGCAGAGTCGAAAGTCGTTCACCATGAGGATCGAAGCTGGCAAAAAACTGAGGCGCCTCTCCTTCACCTATAACTGCAATTCTAGCCATACCACGTGGCGACCACAATCTTACGTAGTCGATGTCAGGGGCCAGTTTATCAAGATCCTTTGCCATGCCTTCATAAAGGCGTATTCGCCTGCCGTCAGGAAGCAAATTCTCCAACAGTGAAGGATCAAAATCCCCCCATGGCTCAAGACGCTTTAGTTCAGCGAGCCTTTCTGAAAGCTTATCATTCTTGGCCTGAATGCTTACGTTGCAAGACTCAAGTCTGTCCGCCACGGACTCGGCTATGGCAAGCATCTCCCTAGGACTCTTATCACGGTAAGAGTAGTCTGGAGCCTTGATGGCATGAGACTTGTCCCTATTTAGTTCAACAAGAACCTGCTCTGCGGCGGAGAGTTTATCGACCTTGGACTTAAGCTCTGAATACGCCTCCGAATTCCCGTTTAGAGCGTTTTGCTCAACGTGTGCTACGCCAAGAGCGCGGATTTGAGCAAGTGCATTGTTTACATCTTTATCAAGGATCACAAGCACAAATTTCTTCATTGGTACAATCATGCTCGTGACTCCTCAACTTTCTTCTTGGCGATTTTCCCACGAACCACCTGCGCGACC
>JAFIHQ010000070.1 GCA_017849315.1 Treponema sp. | reverse complement strand
TCCATCTCCAAGTGTAAAAAAGAATTGCGCACCATGGGAGGGACTCGCTTTGGCCCAAATCTTTCCCCCATGGCGTGTAATAATTCTTTGTACAAGGCTAAGCCCAATGCCTGTGCCAGGGAATTCTGTTTCAGTATGCAACCTCTGGAAAGGCTAAAACAGTTTGTCGGCATAGGCCATGTCAAAACCGACGCCATTGTCGCTCACCACAAACACACGCTCAGCTGTATTCGACTGGGACGCTTCAAATCGAATGGATGCTACTTGAGCCTTAGAAGTGAATTTCCATGCATTCCCAAGCAGATTGGAAAGGAGGATGCGGATAAGTGCGGCGTCCGCACGCGCTGTTAGCTCATCTTGGATGAACACATCTACGTGGCGTTCCGGTTCTACTTGCTGTAATTCCGATATGGTCTCCCTCGCGATGACAGAAAGGTCAACGTTTGTGAAGACGATAGGTTGACTAGTTACTCTTGAAAGCCTCAGCAAGGCATCAATCAGTGTCCCCATTTTCTCTGAGTTATATACTATGCGATCCAGGTAGTGCAGAGATGTTCCATCAAGGTGTCCCTCTACATGCTCGCGAAGCAGACTGGAAAAACCCTCTATTGCCCGCAACGGGGCACGTAAATCGTGCGATACCGAGTATGCAAAGGCCTTGAGTTCATTATTGGCTTGTTCGAGTTCCTGCGTACGGTCCTTTACCTTTTGTTCAAGTGTCTGATTCAACTGCCTTACCAGACGCTCAGCTTTGCGTTGTTCAGTCGTGTCCTGCACAATTGAGAAGGTCAAGGTTTTCCCAGCATATTCTATTGGGCCAGAAAAAACGGCTACTTCTCGAATTTCACCGCTCTGAAGTCTATGAAGAACATTGAGTGCTTCGCCTGTGTTACTGCCTGTAGCAGGTGAGTCATCAAAGGGTTCTGGTGAAGAGGCTCGCAGGTCACTCTGGTTCATATGTAACATTTGACTTTTCGACCAGCCATAGAACTCGATCGCCGCAGGATTTGCATCAAAGATACTGCCAGTGTCCGGGTCGGAAATGAGCATTATGGTGTGATGATTCTCAAAAATGCTCCTGTATCGGGATTCCGACTCCTTAAGCTGAAAATGTTCCTCTATATGCTTCTTATTCTGAACGAACAGCGTTCCAGTAAGAGCAAGTCCCACTGGATAGATTGTCAAGACCGCTGGAGCTATTGCAGGTATTACTGTTCGCCACCGCTCGTTCGGTAGCGTCAACTGTGCTGCCAGCATCAAGAGGTGAATTACAAGACCGAAGAACAAAAGTGATGAGAAACCAAGAGTTATCTTGTGTTTGTCATTCCAATGGTGCATGAGGACGCCGATGCCTGTTGCTTCAAAAATTGTAAGGATGCCTGGAATCGTGCCAGCCCCTCCAATAGCGAAGGCCCTGAAAACTGCGGCAATCAAAGCAGCAAGCAAGGCCGAGACTGGGGCTGTAAAGATACCTGCCAATGCCATGACAATAGATCTGCCATCATAGATCAGGCCTTCTTCTGCAACATACGGCATGCTCATTGCGATGATAGCCACGAGGCCAAAGATAAGACCATTCGCCAAGATGAATCGCGGGTTTCTTTTATATGAAAGCTGTGGAAAAATGCTGTAGATAGCTGCGAGCGCCGTAATCAGTGTGATATTCTGCACAATTTGGAGTAGCATTTTACCTCCACAGGCACAAAACCGACATCTGCTAAATTCTATCTCGCTGTGTGACACAGTCAAGACCGGCAGTCATCGTCTGTAGGTCCACGCGCTATTGCCAAACTGGTTTGCCGCATATTCTTTAGCGCTTTTCATCTCTTGTGCGTGTACATTGTAATCGACATACTCCAAGTCTAGGGCAGAAGCAAAGCCTTGCTGCAGGGCATCCTGCACTGTCTCAATACGTGGGGCTTGACCTTTGAGTGTTTCGATAGATGTCACTCCAGCCTTAATGTCCTCAATCATTTTCCCACGCGATTTTTCCTTTGGGACTTTGAGAAGAGAGAACATCAATTCCGGATTGACGGAGAGCAAGACCGTTCCGTGTTGAAAGATACAATGCTTTCTGCGAGTTTGCGCGTTACCTGAGATTTTTCTGGTACCGACGACAATGTCGTTGATTGGTGCGAATTGGGCTTCAATCCCGAGCACTCGAAGGCCATCGATTATACCTTGGCATAGTATTCTATATGATTCAATGATTGATGCCGCTGCAAGCGGATGGTCTTCCGGTATGCCGATGCTGTAGGTCACTTCGGCGTCGTGAAACACTGCTCCACCGCCAGTAACACGCCGCACAACGTCGACCCCATTTGCCTTGCAGGCCTCAAGGTTGATTTCTTCTTCTACTGACTGAAAATATCCCAGCGAAATGGCCGGAGGTGACCACTCATAAAACCGCAATGTCGGTAGAGACTGGCCAGAAGCAACTGCGTCCAGAATTGCCATGTCCAATCCCATATTGAAAAAAGCGTCTGCATATCCGGTCTGCAAAAGACGAAATTGATAACTCATTTGTAACCCTCACACGTTTGAGCATTGTTTCCAAGCCCTCTGCGGTTGTAGCTTACGTGGTCACTTGCTTCGGCGAATTGAGCGCCTCAATGCCGGCAACAAGCGCCTCCTGAATGGCGGAGCCATTTATGCCCGCCAAGGACAGCCCTTCTTCGGTAGCCATTTTATCAAAGACTTCTGCAACAGAGCCAACCACAAAGCCCCTAAGATCAGTCTCGATCTTCTCGAAGCCTTCTTCTGGAATGGCAAAAAAGTCACCATTTACGGTAAGAGAAAGAATCTTGCTAGATAAGGTTGGGGGATCAGACACTTGGGCATGCACCCGCAGGAGCTTGCAGCCTTTCGGTTTTATCGTGATCTTGAGCTCGCTCATTTGCCTACCTTAACTATATGTTTCTTGCATTGTCCCTGGTTTGCCAGGCTGACAGCGCGTGATAACTTGTGCGTGCAAAGGGCGAAGCGACGACCGTCGATATGCCTGCCGCTCGTGCATCATCTGCGTAAACTTGAAACAACTCCGGGCGGACATATTCTACCACAGGTATTTCGGCTTTTGTAGGCTGTAAGTATTGGCCTAAGACCAGAATTGAAACGCCAGCGGCCGCCAGTTCATCGTAAGCAGCCTTGAGTTCCTCGCGCGTCTCGCCAAGCCCAAGCATGATGCTCGTCTTTGTAACGAGTTTTCGCCCCCCCCGTTCTGCTGCCTCTTGCAGGGTTTGTAAACTCTTATCAAATGAGGCTCGTGCATCCCGAATTCTCTGAAGTCTACGCACTGTTTCCACGTTATGCGCCAGAACATCAGGCTGGGCCTCGAGCACATGATCCAATTCTTTGCCAAAGTAGTCCGGAATCAGTACCTCAACCTTGGTGCCAGGATTTCTTGCCTTGATCGTTGTAATACAACGGCCAAAGTGCCCGGCTCCTCTATCCTCCAAGTCATCTCTGTCCACCGAGGTGATGACGGCATAGGAAAGCTTGAGCTCCTCTATTGCCCGCGCCAGTTCGTTTGGCTCTTCTTGGTCCACCTGCACTCCATGCAAGGCTGTGTTGACTGCACAAAACCTGCAACCTCGTGTACAAATATCCCCAAGAATCATGAACGTGGCCGTGCCACAGCCCCAACATTCGCCTTTGTTCGGGCAGCGTGCAGACTCACAGACTGTATGTAGACCGTGTTTGGCTATAGTCTCTTCCACCTCTTTCCATTCGTCGCCAGATGGCAACCTTACCTTTATCCATTCCGGTTTTGGAAGAATTTCTGTTTGGTTAGTCGTTTTCATCGCGTGTTACTATACTACGTTGTCCGCTTCCCTTCAATCTTGGGCGTCAATCTCGGGCGGAAAAACCTCCCGTCGCAGGAGCCCTTCTGAGTCTTTTTTCGAAAAATCGAATTGCGCTGGAGAAAATGAGGACTTATAATGACGGAAAAGTGCCTGTCATTACGCTATGGTTTAACCATAGACGACGTCGCCACAGGACCATTAGGAGGTTTTTGATGAAAAAGGCTTTTGCAGTCTCTCTCTGCCTGCTTCTGGCTGTTTCTGGAGTGTTCGCCCAGCAGACTTTTCTCACGATTGCCACGGGTGGCACTGCTGGAACATACTTCCCGTTGGGCGGAGCTTTAGCCGAAATCTGGAACAAGAATGTCCCAAAAATGAACGTCAATGCCACGGCGACTGGAGCATCTGCTGCGAACATTGCAATGCTCGCCAAGGGCGATGTCGATGTCATTTTTGTTCAAAACGATGCCGCCTACTACGCGTTCAATGACTTGGAAATCTATAAGGGCAAGGGCACCAAAGACATACGTGGTCTTGCCTGCCTTTATGACGAAACAGTACAGCTCGTCGCGCTTCAGGATTCTGGCATCAAAACAGTGGCCGACCTTAAGGGTAAGCGCGTGTCTGTGGGTGCTGCAGGTTCCGGCGTCGAACTCAACGCAAGGCAAGTTCTGGAAGCTGCAGGCCTGAGCTATGCAGATATAAAAGTGCAATACCTTTCATTTGCAGAGTCGGCATCCAATCTAAAGGACGGCAATATCGACGCTGCGTTCAATACTGCTGGAGCGCCCACCGCTGCTATTCAGGACCTGGCTGCCTCCAAGAAGATCACGATCGTTCCTATCGATGGGGAAGTGGCTAAGAAACTGATGGGAAAGTACTCGTTCTATACCTTGACCAAACTTCCCAAGAGCACCTATATCGGCATGACCCAGGATGTTACAACG
>JAFIHQ010000069.1 GCA_017849315.1 Treponema sp. | reverse complement strand
TCGGGAGGGCTTCTCAATGGCAGTCAAAAAAGACTTTGGGGTTAGACTGGATAGACAATCTCCACAGGAGAGGGCAAAATTAATCTCCTACATCAACATTAAATTGGCAAGCATGGGCCTGCCCGTATATTCCAAGGAAGGCACAGGCTTTGTGGATCTTGCTTCCGACATGCTGGAGAACTTCAGGCTGAAAGACCAACTGCTTTCAGGGTACTTGCCTCCTGTCGATAAGCGCATCCAATCGTTCTTGAATGAGTATTTGAGCGATCTGGGAGATGCGACGATACCTAGCCTACCCTCCAATACGTTTGTGCTGGACCGATATGGCATGGCACGCGAACTGTCGCTGCCACCGGAAGGCCACGTGCACAGTTCTCCTACGCTGACATCATATAGAATTCGAAACGGCGTCCTACACAATCCTCTTAACGATAAACGTACTACTGAAGGCGTTTTCCATATTGCGGAAGGCGGGCTTCCCGTTCCTCCAGATAAAAAAGCCGTGCCAAAAGAAGTTTTTGCTCGCCTTCTCAAAGAAGCCTTCAATCCGCCTCAGGATATGCTGGAGCTGCCCTTTACCGCTTTTGAGAGTGAGAAGGCGCATACTTTCCTTTCATTACTTCTGCGTCCCACGGTTAGGCCAGGCGTTCCCGGATTCTGCGAAGAACGGTCCATGGAAGTGCGCGTGTTCGCGCCGGGTTCGCTTGTGGCTAATCTCGATTTTCTGGAGAGCATCTTTGGCAATTCTGGAGACCCGTTCATTCCGGACAACGATGCTGCTCTGGATCCTTTGCGTTGGACAGGTACGACAGGTTGCATCATTTTGGCCACGCATCTTGTCAATTTTACAAAAAAAGAGCTAGGACTGCCCTCCTGGGACCAGGCTACGGAACGTCAGCGGCGCGATGGCATGTGCTGGAGAGATCCCTCAGAGAAGTACAACGACGGAAAGCCATTCAAACTCTGTGCACGGAATGAAAAAGGCATCATCATCTCGATTTTGGCGGACAATTACTTTGGCTACTCCAAAAAGGAAGTAAAGTCACATCTTTCGTATTCCGCCAATTTGCTTGGGCTAGCAGAAGAAGAGCATTCAGGCGGAGCTCTCGTGTTCCCCTCTTATAATCTTGGTACACTTTTTGTGCCTGACACCAACTTGCGCTCAAAAGGTCAAACAATTCAACAGGTCTTTGAGATGATGAAGGGTCGAGTCGCGGTTCATCCCGAGGGGTATGGGGTCGATATGCTTTATCCCAACATCATTTACTTGCCAGAACACGCCTATATCTCTTTGGAAGATCAGATGGCGCACTGGGAACGCGATGGAGTCCAGCAGTCGTTGCGGGTGCTCCCCGAAAAGACCTACGTTCACCCAACAGGATATTCGGTTCGCATGGAGAGACACCCAGCATCGGGAGCTTGGCGTCTCATCGGTACGACAGGCGAAGGGCTGCTCTGCCACAAGCCCTGCACCGTTTCCGGCGGTGGCAAGTCGGAAATCGCCAAGTCAGTTTCCGATGCCATAACCTATTCTCCAATCATCATCGCAGATTACGTCGAGGATTTTAAAGCAGTCGATGCTATTATCAACAAGAACTATGGAGATCGCTTCAAGAAACTGTCCGACAATCACCACGCCAATTCAAGGCCAATTCTATCGCCAAAACGATCGCTCGGGTCGGTTATAAAACTGCTTTCGCCTTCGCCGCTTTACACTGACGAATACAACGCCTGGCTCAAGTCCATACCAGAGCGCATAAAAAGTCTCGTGTTCCTTGTCAAACGCTTCTACAACCCAGACTGGGGCACCGACTGGATGTCCCACTTTTCCGTGGACGCGGTGAATGGGACTACAGGCAACATTCTCAAGTTCGAGGGGCGGCCCGTCTTGGGTTCCTACCTCCGCGTAGGAAACGATTCAGACGGAATGCGGCGTACTTTCAAGCTGCGCCAGGACTTTATGCCCGCTGAGAAGCGCCAGTGGGAGGACGACATTACGGCGTCGGTCGTGGTTCCCACAAAACATGTAAAGAACCTACCAGATTGGGCAGTCCGACACCCAAGTGTCAAATTCTGCAAGAACGTGGAAGCGCGGTTCTTCCAGCGGCCAGACGATGCGATTATCCGCGGTTATGACAAGCAGACCGAAAAGGACTTTGCAAAGCAAGACAACTTTATCAGCAACTTTGAGCCTCTGCCCAGATCCAAGGCACAGGAACTGATAGATCACACCATACAATTTTCCGAGTATACCGAGCCAATGCAAAAATTCATTATTGATACGGCGGCAGATACCCGTTTTGAGTATTTTGTGGCGTCCAATCAGCCTCGTCTTGTGGGGGGGGCTCCGTCCAAGAATCCGCGATATTTGCAGCTCGATCCAAATTACATTGACCAGGAGACCCGTTACCTGGCAGACCTTAAACCGAGGCTTTATAGGCAAATCAGTGCCGACAAGCCACTCTTGCATCCGGTTGGTGCGGTGCTTCCAGGACGAAGAAACAACCCCCCGGATCCGAAAGCTGGTATTCGTCCGCTCGCGGTGTATGGACCGATTCATTATCAGGAACTGCCCGAGCTCTTTATGGATTTCGTCTGCTCTCTCACTGGCAAAAGTCCTTCTACAACGGGGGCCGGCAGTGAAGGTGCCCTCACGAAGGGGCCTTTCAACGCACTCGTAGCCACAACCGATCTCAACAACGCCCTTCTGTCGTTCATTCTGACAGGCTACGCAGGTTTTACAACGGCGGCAGGCTATATTGGCAGCAAGTACAAAGTAGATCACGACTTAAGCCTCTTGATGCCTGAGCTTTGGGCCCGCCTCGGGCCCGAGGAACGCGACCCCGACTTCCTTAAGTCGCGTGGCTACCTCGAAAAAGTCGAAGACTTCACCTACGAAGGGCGGCTCATCCCGGCCTCGCGCCTGGGCTGGCGCATCACCCCGCTTTTTGCCACGACCTACCTGGGTCGTCTTTTCGATACTCCCTCGGCGGTCTTCCCCGAAGACATGCTCAGGCCGGAGTTGCAGTCGCTCCCGGAATTCGTGGATGGTATAGAAAATATAGCGGAGGCCATGCAAAAGTCGGCTAAGGCCTATTTCGAGGATGGCTCCGCAGAGGCCGCAATTCCGCCCCTCAAGGCTGTGCTTTCGGTTATGGCCTTTGGCTCTTACGAAGGCAAGAGCATTGAAGACCCCGAAGTGCGCACACTCTTCGATCGCGACACTGTCTTACAGTCGGATTGGTACAAGGAAAGGCTCGAGCGCTACAAAGACCAGGAAATCGCGTATATCGAGCGCTCCATGAACTACATTCAGGCATACTTGGCGAAAGGAACGAATGCTTCAAGCAACGCCGCGCGCCGAGCGCAGTTGGAAGTCCAGCGCGCCAAAGTGCGGTTGGAGGCGCTCCGCAACCCTTCCTACATGGAGATTATTACAGGGTCCATCGGCAAGGATCCTTTGTATACGTTGAATAAATAGCGAAGGCAAGCGGAGGCAGAACGAACCCAGAATGGATGGTCGACAAGATGGCCAACAGAGCGGTGGCTCATTGATCCTTACAAACATTGGCGAGCTGGCCACTCCTCTAGGGCGCTCGGCGCGCACAGGGGCGCAAATGCGCCGTCTGCTCCGCATCAAGAACGCAGGAGTGGTCATCGATAAAGGAATTATCAGTTTTTGTGGCGAAATGACTGACACTGACTTCCGCCACGGGCTAGCCGAGGCCAAAGCTGCTGGTACACCTGTTCTAGATGCCCAAGGCATGGCTTGTGTCCCAGGGTTCATCGATTGTCACACTCATTTTATCTTTGCAGGAACGCGTGAGGACGAGTTTTTTTGGCGCGCTAATGGCTTGCCCTACATGGAGATCCATCGTCGTGGAGGGGGAATCCTCAGAACCGTGGAAGCAACCCGCCAAGCCTCGCAGCATGAGCTTTTTGAACTCGGTTCAAGACGACTTGCATCCATGTTGTCCCAGGGTATTACTACAGTAGAATCCAAGTCCGGTTATGGCCTCGACCTCGACACTGAGTTGCGAATTCTGGAGACTGCAAAAACTCTGCGGGCCATCACACCTATCGATATTGTAAGCACCTACCTTGGTCCCCACGCCGTACCTCCGGAATTCTTGAGAGACCCTGACGGTTATCTCGATTTTGTTATCGATACGGTGCTGCCTGCAATTCGTTCCAAAAATCTCGCTCAGTTTGCGGACATCTTTTGTGAAGACGGTGTATTCGACCTCGAACAGTCGCGCCGCTATCTTTTGGCAGCTCGGGAGCTTGGCTTCCATCTCAAACTCCATGCCGATGAGATTGCTCCCTTTGGCGGTGCGGGCCTTGCAGCCGACCTGAGAGCCACCAGCGCAGATCACTTACTGAAGGCCGCTGACACCGACCTACTGGCCATGGCCCGCTCAGGGACCATCGCCGTCTGTTTGCCCCTGACTGCTTTTACCCTGAGGGAACCGTACGCCCGCGCCCGCTTTATGATCGACAATGGCTTGGCGGTGGCGCTTGCTTCGGATTTCAATCCTGGCTCCTGTTATAGTCAGTCTGTTCCCCTTCTGTTTGCACTCGCTGTTCTTTATATGAGCCTCACAATCGACGAAGCATTGACTGGCCTAACCCTGAATGCGGCAGCTGCGTTAGGTCTTGCCCAGAGCACTGGATCCATTGAAGCAGGTAAGAAAGCCGACATGCTTCTCCTGGATGCCCCTTCCTGCGACTTCCTTGCCTACAACGTAGCAACTAACCTCGTTAAGACTGTGCTCAAAGCAGGAACGGTCGTTTACACCAGAACCTAGGTCGTTTACACCAGAACCTAGCATGACCAAAAAAAGGCCGCCCGGAAATCTTCCAGACGGCCCTACACAACGAGCTTGCCAAATCCCCTTGAGGTCCCGGGGAATCAAAAACTCATTTCTTGTTAGCGAGCGTTGCTTTGCAGATCTTGCAAATCTTTACTTTCTTGCCATCAATTTCTTGTTCGTAAAGAACTTTTACGTTTTCGCGTCTGCAAACAGGGCAAATCCCTCGGCCGCTCTTCGGCAACTCTCTCACGCCCTTTCCTCTATGCGCTTTGGACATATTATCCTCCGACCTTATTCAGCCTTGGGCTCTGCCGTGGCAGGGCTTTCTGAAGCCACTACCTTGTTTTTCTCTGATGCACCCGTCCTCTTCGCAGATGCCTTTTCCGCGCGACCGCGCTTCTCGGCCTTCTCGGCCTTATCGCTCGCCTTTTTTGCTGCCTTTTTCTTATCTTGGGCTGCTGTCTTATCAACAGGTTTGTAGTCTACAAGCTCCAGAACGACCATGTCTGCCGCATCATGTGCTCTATCTCCAATGCGCAAAATCCTCGTATAGCCACCTGCGCGGCTAACAAAGCGCGGGCCAATGTCAGTAAAGAGCTTTGCAAGTACGGCCTCATCCTGAATCTTCTTAGCAGCTATTCTGCGATTGTGCACGCTATCAACTTTTGCTCTCGTAATCAGCTTCTCAGCCGCTTTGCGCGTTTCAGAAGCCTTGGCATGCGTCGTCACAATCCTTTCGTATTTAAAAAGCACTGTGACCTGATTGCGGATAAGCGCCTTTCTATGGGCCGACACCCTGTTAAGTTGGTTGAATCCACTTCTATGCTTCATCGGTCTCTTCCTTCTTCATGGTAAGTTTCAGATAGCTCCG
>JAFIHQ010000068.1 GCA_017849315.1 Treponema sp. | reverse complement strand
GTTACCTTTTCTTCGCTCTTTAAAAGACCGAGCTCGGTAAGATCCGCGAGGACAGCTTTGCGCGCCGCAAGCGCCTGCATGCCACGGTATTTTTGCGGCACTGCGTCAGAGAGCGAGCCGTCAGGATTGAGGATATTGATTCGTTCGAGCCCGTGCCGGTGTCCCACTTCGAAGTCGTTGGGATCGTGCGCAGGCGTTATTTTGACCAGGCCTGTGCCGAATTCTTTGTCGACATAGGCGTCTGCTATGATAGGGATAACTCTGCCTGTCAGGGGCAGCTTCACCTTTTTGCCAATCAGGCTTGTATACCGTTCGTCGGACGGATTCGCCGCCACGGCGGTATCGCCCAGGAGCGTTTCTGGCCTCGTCGTCGCAATTTCGATTCTTCCGTCCGGGAAGCCTGGCACTGGCCCGTCCGCGAGCTCGTACCAGATATGCCACATCGAACCTTCCTCGTCCTCGTGCTCCACTTCGTCGTCGGAGAGCGCGGTTCCGCAGGATGGGCACCAGTTGACGAGGTATTCGCCACGATAAATAAGGCCCCGCTCGTACAAGGTAACAAAGACTTCGCGCACTGCGACCGACAGGCCCTCGTCCAGCGTAAACCGCTCGCGCGACCAGTCCACGCTGGCGCCGAGCTTGGCAAGTTGGTGCTCTATGATGGCTTTGTGCTCGTTGGCGACCTTCCAAGTCTCTTCCACAAAGGCTTCCCGCCCCATTTGGTGGCGGTCGCGCCCTTCTTTTTTGAGCTTGACGTCCACGACGTGCTGCGTGGCAATGCCTGCATGATCGCTGCCGGGGATCCACAAAGTTGGATTGCCCTTCATGCGGCGATAGCGCACCTGCAGGTCCTGCAGGCAAATATTGAGGGCATGCCCGATATGAAGGACACCTGTTACGTTCGGAGGAGGAATGACGACAGTAAACGGCTCTTTGCCGTTAGGCGGGCAGGGCTCAAAATACCCACCTAAACTCCACTGCTCATAGATTTCGTCTTCGAAACTTTTTGGATCATACGCCTTTGCGAGCTCAATGGCCTTCATATAACTCCTCCGACAAGGCTGCTCATTTTTGTGCACTAAAGCATAACGGAAATGGTCTCTAATTGGAAGGGGCGCCAAAAGACAGCATAAAGACACAGAAAGAAAGCCCTTTTCAGCGCAGGGTTTTTATTACATAATGACATTATTCGTGAGAACGAAAAAAGGTTCGAGGCGTGGGTACATCGTATGCCTCTTATATGCCCATCGGGAGGGAAAATGGATAACGAACGGCCAGGTGCATTTCTAGACGACTATCGCGGCAAGACATTCAAAGGCGAGTGGCCAACGATTCCTGAGCTTTTTAGTATCAATGTCGATCGATTCCCCGATCGTCCCTGCTTTACAGTTTTTGCTCCGGACAAGAAAACGCTTACCTACAAGCAAGCCAATGATCATATTCGTAAAGTTGCAGACTATCTGCGCTCTATCGGCATTGGCAAGGACTCCAAAGTGGCGGTCACCGGCAAGAACTCGCCTGAGTGGGCCATTGCATACCTCGCGGTATTGCAGGCCGGGGCCATCGTGGTGCCAATCGATTACCAGCTTACTGTCGCAGAAGCGATCAACCTTATTCGCGCAAGCGACACAAAGGCGCTCTTCGTGGACGAGGAAAAGCATAAAGAGCTCTCAGCCGGTTGTCCGCAGCTTCTCAAGGTTATGGCTCTCTACGAGGGAGGTCCAGACTATATTTATACGTTGGACGCCGGAACAAGCGCGCTTCCTCCCCTTATTCCCGCACAAGAAACCGATCTTGCGGCCATTCTCTTTACTTCCGGTACGACGGGAAATCCAAAAGGCGTCATGCTCACGCACAAAAACTTCGTCTCGGACTGCTTCCTGGCACAAGGCAACATGACGATCTATCCAACCGACGTTTTCTATGCGCTTCTGCCAATTCACCATTCTTACACGATGCTGGCTGTTTTTATTGAGGCAATCTCCGTAGGCGCTGAAATCGTATTCGGCAAGCGGCTTGTCGTAAAGCAGATAATGCAGGAACTCAAAGAAGGCAAGGTAACCATGTTCCTTGCCGTCCCAATTCTGTTCAATAAGTTCCTGGACGGCATTCTCAAAGGAATAAAAGAAAAGGGGCCCGTCGTAAATGGACTGATGACAGGACTGATGGGGTTCTCGGGCTTTGTGAAGAAGGCCTTTGGGCTCAACCCGGGGCGCGCACTCTTCAAGAGCGTAAGAGAGCAAGCAAACCTTTCTACTATAAGGATTTGTATTTCTGGCGGTGGACCGCTCGCTCCGGAAGTCTTCCGTAAATACAACCAGCTCGGCATCGATTTTGTACAAGGCTACGGACTTACTGAAACCTCCCCAATACTGACGCTCAATCCCACCTATCATTATAAGGAAACCTCGGTCGGCAAGGTGATTCCTCAGGCAGACCTCAAGATTCTCGATCCAAACGAAGACGGAATAGGCGAAATCATCGTCAAAGGCCCCATGGTGATGGCAGGTTATTATAAAATGGAAGAAGAGACTAAGGCCGTGTTTACGAGTGATGGCTACTTCCGCACTGGCGATCTGGGATACCTGGATGACGAAAACTATCTTTACCTCACAGGAAGAGCCAAGAATATGATCGTGACCTCCGGAGGCAAAAACGTTTATCCGGAGGAAATCGAAGATAAGTTCCAGCTTTACAGCGAAATAGAACAGATTCTGGTCAGGGGCTATTACAAGGAATCAAGCACTGTGTCCGAGGAGATCGAAGCGCTCATCTATCCAAGCCAGGAGTGGCTTGGCGAACTATCGAAAAACAAGGACGAGGCTTTCACACTGGCGGAACAGCACATGCACAAGATAGTGGAAGAAGTCAACCAGAAACTTCTACCTTACCAGAAGATCACCCGCGTCATCGTGCTCAAAGAGCCGCTCGAAATGACGACAACGCAAAAAGTAAAGCGTTTTGTAACGCCTGCGACCGGCGAAAAATAACACAGGCTGTTTAATGAAGCAGGCTGGGAATAGAAACGGCGTCCTCGCGGGACGCCGTTTTTTTTAAGACCGTTCTTTTGCAACCATTCGTGTGCGACCCTTTGTGTGCTACCACAGTTGGGCCGCAACAATCAGGCTGCGATCATTCCCTTATTTCCCGTTGTCACCGCGCTCACTATTCTTTAACCAGAACCGATACACAGTTCGTCACCGAGCTTCCGCCGACGTTGAGCGTAACCGCAACAGTGGGCTTGCCCTTCTTTGCGACGGCGCCGATTGGCTCACCAATCAATTGCTTGTAAAGCATCACGTTCATGGAAACACCCGTTGC
>JAFIHQ010000067.1 GCA_017849315.1 Treponema sp. | reverse complement strand
GATCCGCACAAGCCTTCCAGTCGCTTTATAACTAAGCGCCGAAAGTGATAGAGGAGCAAACTCGTGTCAAGGTCCATAAAGAAGGGGCCCTTCATTGAGAAGAGCCTGTACAAGAAGGTAACTGAAGCGAAAAAGTCTGGAGACAAGAAACTCATTAAGACCTACTCCAGAACTTCAACAATTATTCCGGAAATGGTCGGTCTGACTATTTCTGTGTATAACGGCAAAACCTGGGTTCCTGTTTATGTGACAGAGAACTTGGTTGGTCATAAACTCGGTGAGTTCGCTCCTACCCGTATTTTCCGCGGGCATGCAGGCAGCGACAAAAAAGCCGAGAAAGTCTAGGGGACGGCCATGGCTGAAAAGAAATCAGGGTATAGCGCAACGGCGAAATGGCTTGTCGCCTCGCCTTTTAAGGTTCGTCCCGTTGCGGACCTTATCAGGAAGAAGCCCTACACTGAGGCGATAGCGATTTTAGACAATATGCCTCACAAGGGTGCGCAATTGATCAAAAAGGTGTTGGTTTCGGCAGCGTCCAACGCACTCAATCAGAACCGCAAACTCGATGAAGATATGCTCTACATCAAGGAGTTGCGGGTGGACGAGGGCCCGAGGATGCGCAGGGTTTGGTTTCGTGCCCGTGGAAGGGCTGATATGCTTGTCAAACGAATGTGCCGCATTTCTTGTGTCGTAGACGAGATCGGTAAGAAGTCGGAGGCGTAACGTGGGTCAAAAAGTTAATCCGATTGGACTTCGTATTGGAATCAATAAGGATTGGAGCTCTCATTGGTATGTGGAGCCACGCGATTACGCTAAGACTCTCCACGAGGATATTGCAATCAGGAAGCGAATCTATGAGCTCCCTGAGGTAAAAGGCGCCGACGTTGCTGACATCGAGATCATTCGACATCCGCAGCGAATTACTGTGATTATCCATACGGCTCGACCTGGTGTCCTTATTGGTGTAAAGGGCGCGAATATCGAGAAAATCGGCATGGAGATTCAGAAGGTTGCGAGCAAAAAGGTACAGATCAAGATCAAAGAGATCAAGAAAACCGATACCAATGCTCAGCTTGTTGCCCAGAACATTGCCCGTCAGCTTGAGGGCCGTGGGTCTTTCCGCAAGGCCATGAAGACGTCCATTTCTAACGCCATCAAGGGTGGCGCTCAGGGCTGTAAGGTTCGTCTGTCTGGCCGTTTGGGTGGCTCCGATATGTCTCGAACCGAAGAGCTTAAGGAAGGCCGTATTCCTTTGCATACTTTGCGCGCTGACATAGATTATGGATTTGCTGAAGCCAATACGACTTTTGGTAAGATTGGCGTTAAGGTCTGGATTTATCAGGGCATGGTGTACAGCACTGATAAGGCCGAGGATGCAGGTATGCTGGCGCGTAAGGCGCCGCGACATGAGGCCGGAATGGCACCTGGTCGCGAACCGAGGCAAGATCGGCGTCCTCGCAGGGAGTACCACGGGACTTCTGATGCAGAAGAGGTTAGGAGCTAATATATGCTTATCCCGAAGAGAGTTAAATACAGAAAGCAGCAACGTGGTACAATTCGCGGTGTTGCTCAGAGCGGCAATTCGATTGCCTTCGGCGAGTATGGATTAGTGTGCATGGAGCCCAAGTGGCTCACCAACAGGCAGATCGAAGCTGCGCGTGTCGCACTTAACCGCTATATTAAGCGTGGTGGCAAGCTGTGGATTCGGATTTTCCCGGATAAGCCTTTTTCAAAGAAGCCCTTGGAAACCCGTATGGGAAAAGGTAAGCCGGGCCCAGAATATTGGGTCGCCGTAGTCAAGCCGGGGCAGGTGCTGTTTGAACTTTCTGGAGTTGAGCCTAAGGTGGCAGAAGAGGCTATGAGGCTTGCAGGATCCAAGTTGCCAGTAAAGACCAAATTTGCTCTGCGCGAAGAGACGGAGTAAGACGATGAAGAATTCATTCAAAGATTTAAAGCTAGAAGAGCTTAGGGTCAAACGCGACGAACTTCGCAAGAAGTATTTCGATCTTCGCTTCCAGATGGTTATGGGGCATGTGGAGAATCCCGTTGAAAAGCGGACTCTTCGCCGGCAGATAGCGCGGGTCGAAACCCTCATTAGCCAGGCCGAGAAAAAGGCCGGCAATGCAGAACAGGCGTAAAGGCTCGAGGAGAATATCGTGGAAACCGACGTTCAGAAACAAAAGAAGGGGAAGCTGGTTCTGCAAGGCATAGTTGCTTCCGACAAGATGGATAAGACCATCGTGGTGGAAGTCATTCAGCGAAAGCTTCATCCGCTTTATAAGAAGTACGTAACGAAGTCCAAGAGAATCAAGGCGCACGATGAATCCAACGAAGCACATGTTGGTGACACGGTACGCATAGAAGAATGCAGGCCACTCTCTGCAGAAAAGCATTGGCGGCTTGTGCAGATCGTCGAACGGGCGAAATAGGCGAACGGGAGAAGAAAATGATTCAGGTTGAAAGTATGCTCACGGTCGCTGACAACTCCGGTGCAAAAACCGTCCAATGCATCAAGGTATTGGGTGGCACCAGGCGAAGATATGCTTCAGTGGGCGACATCATCGTAGTGGCTGTAAAATCCGCTCTTCCAAATTCTTCGATTAAGAAGGGTACTATTGAAAAGGCGGTTATCGTGCGGACGCACAAGGAATACAGGCGGCCTGACGGTACATATATTCGTTTTGACGACAATGCATGCGTCATTATCGATGCTAACAAAAACCCGAAGGGCAAGCGCATCTTCGGGCCGGTTGCTCGAGAGCTGCGTGAGAAAGACTATATGAAGATCGTTTCTCTCGCACCCGAGGTCCTTTAAGGAGAGGGTATGGCCAGTACTAAGTACAAGCTCCGCAAGGAAGACCTTGTCCAGGTCATAGCCGGCAAGGATAAGGGAAAGCAGGGGAAGGTTTTAAAGATCGACCGCGAGAATGGTCGTGTGATTGTTGCTGGTGTAAACATGGTCAAGAAGGCTATGAAGAAGAAAAATCAGCAGGATCGAGGCGGTATTACCGAGATCGAAGCCCCTTTAAGCATTTCCAATGTGATGATTGTCTGTAAGAAATGTGGGCCAGTTAGGGTGGGCTATAAACTCGACGGTGACACCAAGAAGCGTGTTTGCCGAAAGTGCGGGGAGGTTCTCTGATGGCAGAGGCGAAAACAGAGGCGAAAGTGTACGTGCCCCGGCTTAAGACGGCCTATAAGGAAAAGATTGCTCCGGAGCTTTTTAAGGAGATGGGGTATAGCTCATTTATGCAGGTACCTCGTCTGGTAAAAGTGATTGTGTCCATGGGCGTTGGCGAGGCAAAGGAGAATAAAAAACTCCTTGATGCAGCGGTCAATGATCTGGAGATTATTACCGGACAACATGCAGTGAAGACTAAGGCTAGAAAGTCCATTGCTACGTTCAAGATCAGGCAGGGCCAGGAAATTGGTGCACGCGTTACCTTGCGTGGTAACTACATGTGGGAATTCCTTGATCGTTTGGTGAACGTTGCACTTCCCCGTGTTAAAGACTTTAGAGGTGTTAACCCTAATGCTTTTGATGGCCATGGGAACTTCTCGCTTGGTCTGACGGAGCAGATTATTTTCCCGGAAATCGACTTTGACAAAATTGAGAAGGTGATGGGGCTCAATATTGCGATCGTTACGACCGCGAAAACAGACAAGGAAGCTAGGGCGCTCCTTGCCAAATTGGGCATGCCCTTCAGAAAGTAAGGAAGGCATACATGGCTCGAAAGGCGATGATTCTAAAGGCTGAAGAGAAGCCGAAGTACACGACTCGGAAAGTTCGCCGCTGCCATATCTGCGGCAGGTCCAGAGGGTACATGAGAAAGTTCGATATGTGCCGAATTTGCTTCAGGAAGCTTGCTTCTGAAGGCAAACTTCCTGGCGTGACAAAATCGAGCTGGTAGGAGGTTGCGATGAGCGTTTCTGATCCCATCGCGGATATGTTGACAAAGATCCGCAACGCAAGTGCGGCCCGTCACGAGAAGGTTGATATCATGGCCTCCAGACTCAAGCTTGAGATTGTCAAAATTCTCAAGACTGAAGGGTATATCAAGAACTTCAAGAAAATTCAGTCGGACGGTGTAAACGTAATTAGGATTTTTCTAAAGTACGATGAAGGCAATAATCCTGTTTTGCATGGTCTAGATAAGGTGTCCAAGCCTGGCAGGCGAGTTTACTCCGGCTACAAGGAGATTCCCCGCGTTCTGAACGGCTACGGTACGTTGATTATCTCGACTTCAGAAGGGATTATTACTGGGAAAAAGGCCGTCGAAAAGCAGGTGGGTGGTGAACTTATCTGCACGGTCTGGTAAGGCAAGGGGAAGGCAATGTCAAGAATCGGAATACGGCCGGTCCAGATACCACAGGGTGTAAAGGTCACAGTTGAACCCACCCGAGTCGTAGTCGAAGGGCCAAAAGGGAAACTTGAGCAGGATTATCTTCCTGAAGTCGGAATAGAAGTTAAGGATTCCAATGTCTACGTCACCAGGAAAGGTGAAGATAAGCAATCGGGAGCCTATCATGGGCTGTATCGAAACCTTATCAACAGTATGGTCATTGGTGTGTCCGAAGGCTTCAAAAAGTCGTTGATTATTAACGGCGTCGGCTACCGTGCCGAGTTGCAAGGCAACCTCCTTGTTATGAGCCTCGGGTTCTCAAGCGATTTTGTTGTTATGGTCCCCAAGGGGATTTCCGTAGCCATAGAGGCTAACGGTCAAAAGGTGGTTATTAGCGGCGCCGATAAGGCGCTTGTCGGCAAGTTCGCGAGCGAAATTCGTTCTATAAGGAAGCCAGAGCCCTATAAAGGCAAAGGAATCCGCTACGAGGACGAGAAGATTCGTCGAAAAGTTGGCAAGACCGGTATAAAGTGAGGCGGATGACATGAGCGTAAGAGAACTTGAAGATAAACTAAGAAAGCGCAACAAACGAAAGCACTCGGTCCGCAAATTGATCACTGGAACGGCTGAGCGTCCTCGAATGACCGTTTTTAGGTCCAATTTGAATTTCTATGTTCAGATTATTGACGATAGCGTAGGGCACACGTTAGTGAGCGCTTCCACGCTGGAAAAGCCGCTAAAGGACCTCGGACACAATGTGGAAGGGGCCGGAAAGCTTGGCGAAGAGATCGGAAAACGGGCGATTGAAAAGGGAATAACTACGGTTGTTTTTGATAGAAATGGCTATCAGTATCATGGCGTAGTCAAGGCAATTGCCGATGGAGCCCGCAAAGCCGGGCTGAAATTCTAGGGGGTAGCTGTGGATAGGAATCGAAAAGAAGACACCCAGCCTCACGATAACTTTACTGAGAAGTTGGTTCAGCTGAATAGAACAGCGAAGGTTGTAAAAGGTGGTCGCCGCTTCTCCTTCTCCGCTCTTACTGTGGTGGGGGACCATCAGGGCAATGTCGGATTTGGCTTTGGAAAGGCGAATGACGTCACTGAAGCAATTCGCAAATCAGTAGAAAAGGCCAAGAGGGCGGTGGTTCATGTTCCTGTAAAGAACGGGACACTTCCTCATGAGATTGTTGGAAAATACAAGGCAACTACGGTAATGATCAAACCGGCCGTTTCTGGTTCGGGTGTTATTGCCGGAGGGCCTGTGCGTGCAATAATGGAATCTGCAGGTTATACCGATGTTATTTCCAAGTGCATAGGTTCACGCAATTCCATGAACATAGTCCGCGCTGTTTTTAATGGAGCGGAGCAGCTTCTGGACGCCAAGACCGTGGCTAAGAACCGCGGGAAGACGCTCAAAGATTTGTGGGGTTGATCATGGCTAAGATTGAAATAACGCTTAGGAAAAGTCTTATTCATCAGAAGCCGGTCATGAAGGCGACGGTACGTTCGTTGGGGCTGCGCAAGATCGGTTCTTCGACAGTAAAGGAAGCTACACCTGCTATTCTGGGCATGGTGAACACCGTGCAGCACCTCGTTTCGACCAAGGAGGTCGAGTGATGTCCGACTATTTGCTTCATGCGCCCGAGGGTGCTACTAAGAAAAAGAGAATCGTTGGCCGCGGACAGGGTTCCGGCCTTGGTACGACGGCTGGACGTGGAAATAAGGGCCAGCAGTCGCGTTCTGGCGGCAAGACATATCCGGGCTTTGAGGGCGGACAGATGCCCTTGTATAGGCGTTTGCCGCGGCGTGGTTTCTCCAATGCAGCGTTCAAGAAAGAATGGCAGATTGTCAATCTTTGCGACCTAGAAGGGAGATTTTCTTCAGGCGATGTAGTGGATACAGCCTCGTTATTGCTCAAGGGTCTCATACGCAAACCTGAAGTCCCTGTAAAAGTTTTGGGGAATGGCACCATTTCGGTTGCGCTCAATGTGAGTGTTGATGCTGTCTCCGCAGGAGCCAAGGCCAAGATTGAAGCCGTGGGCGGAAAAGTGGAAATTCCCACAGCAATGGGAAAAGCACAGGACGCGTCGTAACGCGCAAGTAAAAGGCAGGAATGCATGGCAGGGAACGCGCTTTCAGACATGTTTCGCATTAAGGAACTCAGGCAGAGAATTTTTTACACCATATTCTGGCTAATGATATTCAGGCTCGGTACCTACCTGCCTTTGCCAGGAATCAATGCAAGCGCTTTGCAGTCGTATTTCGCAAGTCAGGCTGGTTCTGGGAATGGAATAACGGATTACCTGGATTTCTTTGCTGGCGGCGCCTTTAAGAACTTCTCATTGTTTATGCTTGGAGTGATGCCCTACATCAGCATGCAGATCATTATGGAACTGCTGATGATCATCTTCCCTAAGCTCAAGGAAACTGCCGAGGACGATGGTGGCAGAAAGAAGATTGCAAGATGGAGCCGAATTGGAACGATCGCGATTTGTATCATCCAGGGTTATTCCACCACTGTGTGGGCGGACAGAATCCCGAACGCCATCATCATGCCAAATCGGTTGCAGTACACGTTGATCTCGATATTGACGGTCACGACTGGGACAATGTTCCTGATTTGGATCGGCGAGCAGATAACGCAAAAAGGTGTAGGCAACGGTGTTTCTATGTTGATTTTTGCCGGAATCGTTGCGCGTTTGCCCAATGCGGTGTATGAGCTCATTAAGAGAATTCAGACAGGCGAAATCAATGCGATCTATGCGATTGTTGTTTTGTTGATGTTCGTTGCGATAGTCGCTTTGGTTGTTATCGAAGAGAAGGGGCAGAGAAAGATACCCGTTAACTACGCAAAACGTGTTGTGGGTAGAAAGATGTATGGTGCGCAGAACACGTACATACCGTTCAAGATTAACCCGTCAGGTGTTGTGCCCGTAATATTTGCTTCAAGCATTTTGAGCTTCCCGCTTCAGATTGCACAGAGCTTCGGTGTTAACGCCAAGTGGCTACGTGATTTTGCAAGTTTCCTGAGCCCGACAGGGTTCTGGTACAACTTCTTCTATATCGTGTTGATTGTCTTCTTTGCATACTTCTATACCCAGGTTACACTCAATCCGCAGGAGATTTCCAAGAACATCAGGGAGAACGGCGGATCGATTCCGGGCATTCGAAGCGACAAGATGGAAGAATACTTGAATAGGATTCTGAACAGGATCATTCTGCCAGGCGCAATTTTCTTGGCTGTGATTGCGTTTATACCGAGTTTGATGCAGCGCCTGTTCAACTTCCCGAGCGAGCTTTCGTACTTGTTGGGAGGTACTTCCTTGTTGATCATCGTCGGTGTTGACTTGGATACGATGTCGCAGATTGAGGGCATTATGAAGATGCACCATCACGACGGGCTAATTCGGAAGGGCTATAACAAGTCCAAGAGCCTGTAGAATATTTTTTGATTATAGTATTTAATTGCGTGTTCACGCATAAGGGGAACTTATGAAGGTCAGGACGAGCGTTAAAAAGATATGTGACAAGTGCAAAGTAGTTCGTCGTAACGGCGTTGTCAGAATTGTTTGTGAAAACCCGAAGCACAAACAGAAACAAGGCTGAAGGGCAGGAGGAATTCCATGGCGCGTATTGCGGGAGTTGACCTCCCCAACAAACATGTAGAGATCGCTCTTACGTATATCTATGGCTTGGGAAGAGCGAGTGCAAAGAAAATCTGCGAGACGACAGGCATCGATCCCAACAAGAAAATCAATGATCTGTCGAACGAAGAGCTTGCTGAGCTCCGAAGGGTCATTGAGAATGACTATAAAGTGGAAGGTCGACTTAGGACTGAGGTTGCACTCAATATCAAGCGGCTGATGGATATTGGATGCTATCGTGGTTTGAGGCATAGACGAGGCCTTCCTGTTCGTGGACAGAGGACGAGAACCAACGCCCGAACCAGGAAAGGCAAGAGAAAGACGGTAGCTAACAAGAAGAAGGCCGTGTAAGGTCAAGGGGTGCTAAAGTGGCTGGTACAACAACTACAAAGAAGCGTAAAGAGAAAAAGAGCGTTTACGAAGGGAATGTCTATATTCAGGCTACCTTCAACAATACGATTATTACTGTCACCGATTTGAATGGCAACACGATAGCGTGGGCCAGTTCGGGCACGCATCAGTTCAGAGGAGCAAAAAAATCCACCCCCTTTGCGGCTCAGACTGTTGCCGAGACAGTTGTTCAGAAGGCGATGAATAGCGGGCTGCGGGAAGTGAACGTTTATGTAAAGGGCCCAGGGATTGGTCGAGAATCGGCAATTCGACAGCTTGGGGTACTTGGGTTAAAGGTCAAATCCATAAATGACGTCACGCCTATTCCCCACAATGGTTGCAGGCCTCGCAAGGCTCGTCGAATCTGACAGGGGGTAAAAGGAAAATGGCACGATATACTGGTCCGGTATGCAGGCTTTGCCGCGTTGAACAGAAGAAGCTTTTTCTTAAAGGTGATCGCTGCAAGAGCGACAAATGCCCAATGAATAAGAAACGGCTTCCCCCTGGGAAAGCGCCGAAGTCGAGAATTGGCAAGAAGTCGGAATATGCGACTCAGCTGCGTGAAAAGCAGACGTTGAAGCGTTCGTATGGCTTGCAGGAAGCGCAGTTCCGTAATGCTTTTGAAAAAGCGTTGGCTATGCCAGGGAAGACCGGCGAGAACCTCTTCATACTGTTGGAACGAAGGTTGGACAATGTTGTCTATAGGATGCATTTGGCAACTTCGAGGGCTCAGGCAAGGCAGTTGGTGACCCATGGTCACATCGCAGTCAATGGTAAGAGGGTCAACATAGCTTCTTATTCCGTTAAGGCTGGAGATCAAATTTCCGTTATCGGTGAAGCCAAGAAGTATGACTTTATAAAGAATGCATTGCAGGAAGTAGGGAAGTCTGGGACCATGCCGTGGATCGAGATCAGTCCTGACGACATGGTTGGACGGTTTGTGGCATATCCGCACCGTCAGGATATTACCGATATGGCTGATATTCGCGAGCAGCTCATTGTAGAGCTCTACTCGAAATAAGGAGCCGAAATGGCACGAAAAAACCTTCTCAAAGG
>JAFIHQ010000066.1 GCA_017849315.1 Treponema sp. | reverse complement strand
TCGACTTTCCTGAGCCGTTTGGGCCAACGAGCGCCACAAGCTCACCGGCCGCAAGCCTCAGGGAAATGCCGCTAGACAAGATGGTCCTCGCTTTGCGCTTACCCCAGCCAGTGGCCAGGTCCTTGGCAACGAGGAGGATCTGCGGCTCCTTATTTCGTTCACCCTGTTTTATCCCATTATCCTGTATGTAGTTATCGCGTCGATTAACGGAAGGCAGGCCTGGGACGTGACGGATGGGCTTCATGGCAAACTCCCCGCGCCCGGGCTGCGCGATCCCGACGAATCTCCGGTGCGCAAAAACATGCTCAGAATAATCGGAGCGCCAATCAAGGCCAGGAGCGGGTTGATGGGCAGAACCGCACCACCCTGCGGCAGCTGCGAGGCGATGTCTGCGGTCAACGCAATTATGAGTCCGACCAGCATCGAGCCAGGCAAGAGGGTATGATGGTTTGAACTCTGAAAAAGCCTGCGCGCTGCTTGAGGCGCCGCAATACCCAAGAAAGCCACTGGTCCGCAGAAAGCGGTCACGCTGCCTGCAAGAATCGCCGCGGCTGCCAGGAGCCGCGTCCGTTCGCGCCGCACCTGTACGCCGAGGGTAAGCGCAAATTCCTCCCCCACGGCAAACGCGTTGAGCGCCTTACTGGAGCGGAGCGTTAGCAAAAGCCCCACGCACACAGCGCCTGCAAATATTGGCAATTCGTTCAATCTCACGCCGGAAAAGGAACCATAAGTCCAGCCAAGATAAAGTTGAACCTTTAAGGGCGAGCCGAAATAGACGATGAGCGACACAATGCTGCCGGCAAAATAGCCCACCAGGATTCCAATGATGAGCAGCGTAACGCCGTGCTCGAATCTGCGTGACAACAAAAGAATGAGCACAAGAATGAGCGCGGAGCCCAAGCTCGCCGCAAGCACCAGCGACGCGTAACCTGGTACGGACAACGAACCAAAAAGCGACGAGCCCGTCATGTCAGTGCTCAGCATCAGGATTGCAACCCCAATCGATGCGCCCGAACTAATGCCGAGCGAATCGGGGCCAGCCAGGGGATTGCGGAAAATGGACTGGAGTATGAGGCCAGAAACCGCTAAGGCGGCCCCCGCCAGCAGGGCGGTGATCGCTTTTGGGAGCCTGAATATCTGCACAATCGTGTTCCAGCTTTGATTCTGACTCTGACCGGTCAAAGCAAAAAGCACATCGACAAAGGGAATGCGCACCGACCCGTAGGCTAGGTCGAGGACAAAAAGGAGAGTCGCGAGCAGGGTAAGGCCTGGCCAGAGTCGCCGCCAGCGCCGACTTTCTCCTGACTGTGCCGCGCTCGAGTTGTGATCCTCGCTCGAATTGTGTTCTCCGCCTGAGTCGCTCGAGGGCAAGGTGTCCGTTTTTTGCGTCGCGCCACTCAACTTTGCTGCCATTCGCTTCACTTTTCGAGCTTTCGATAGTAGTAGAAGGAATGGCCGGGCATCAATTCGGGATGGAAAATCGCAGCCAAGTCAGCTAGAACTACCTGAGGGTGCATCGCTGCGGACTCGTAGTAGTCGTTTCCACCCGGGCTCAATCTGAGCGTGCTATTCCATACATTCCCTTTGGCGAGCGCCGGGATTGAGGCAAAACGTGGATCCATGGCTAAGACTTCGGAGAGTTTGGTCGCCGTACCATTGGGGTTGAGCCAAATATCGGCGTGTAGTGCCTGGGAAAACACGGCTTCGACAGACAGGGTCAGGCTGCCAGTATTCGGCGTGTTTGCCCACAGATAAGAGCCTCCGGCATCGGCGATCAGTTTTGCCATATAGCTTCCCCCGCCCGAGACGCTCCAGGAACCGTTGTAAGGACCACTCACCAGGACGGTCGGTTTGCGGCTCGCCCCTGCTACTTTCGCCTTGACCGCATTGTAGTCGGCCTGGATTTTTTGGAAACGGGCCAAGGCATCGCCTTCTTTATTGAAAAAGGCAGCAATAAAGACACACCACTCGGCTCGGGCTAGGGGTTCGTTTTCGTTCCAGTCCGCAAGGAGCACGACAGGGAGCCCGGCCTCTTCCATCTTGGGATAGGTATCCCACTCGTTGCCGACTCCATAACTAAATATTACATCAGGATTTAAAGAGATAAGGCGCTCGATGTCAGGGCTATAGTTCTTTGTGGTTTCCACAACCTTGCCTTGAGCGATGAGCGCGCGAACCGCAGGGCTGTAAATGTAGTCCTTGTTGTCTACACCCACAAGCGACTTGAGCTCGCCAAGTGTTTCCAGGGCAGGCAGATAGGTTGTGGAGAACGAGACCACCGAACGAACGGGAATCTGAATGAACTGGTCGGCTTTGACCCCGGAAGGTTTTTTCGTGCCCCGAGGATACAGGACATAGCTAAAACCCTTGGGCGCGCCCGGCCAGGGCGTCTGCACCGTAAGAAGCTTGTACCCGTTTTGGTACTGGATCGAAAAATGGGCAGGGAAGGGCAGCCTGATGCGGCCGTCGGGTGTGAACTGGACGCCGGTAGGTACGATGGCGGGCGCGGTCGGTGCCGCGGACGTAGTGGGCGCAACAGGTACCGCGGGTCCGGTGGCGAGCTCAAGTTGCTTTTCCTGCGCCCTAAGGCCGGGCGCGCCGGCAAGGCCTATCAGTGCTGCAATGAGAAGAACGGCGACTTTTGCATAAAGTCTTGTGTAAAGTTTTGTGTAAAATAGAATAAGCCGATTTCGCATATTCCGCATCCTCCCTCCGAAGAGTCGGAAAATCGATGCGCCCGCGGCAGGTTTCCTGGCTCGCCATGCTGGCAAAATCTCGTTTCGATGTCAGATTCAAAGTCAGAACAGAATCAAGCCTGAATCTTGACCAATCCAACGAGCTCTTGCCTCGAATGGTCATCGCCCTTCCCGGAATCAAACTTGAGTGTGATCCCAGTGGTCCACGTTTACCTTGTTCTTAAGAACCCAAACAACAATGTTCAGGCGCCCTTAAAGAACATACCTTACATGGCCCGGCTCATGTGCGTTCGGCAGTTGGCAACTTTGATTGCGGAGTGGTTTGATCACCACAAAGTGGTTTGATCACCACAAAGTGGTTTGATCGCCGCCAAAATCCGAAAACTGCAAAACTCTTGCCAGGGATGGCCATCATGCAGTGGCTCACAGTAGCGGGGGCTGCGACGGCTTTCGACCGTCTTCCCTTTTGTCCCAAGTCTTTGCAACGCAAGGTCTTGAGGGCACCGCGAGCATATAGTGGCAAAGAGTATACCACTGTGCAGCCCCGGGCGTCCATTACTGTCCCGGACGTCCATAATGCAAAAAAAACTGCAAAACAAAAGGCTTGCACAGTGCAGAAAAAAGATTGAGAATGGAGGCCCGGAAAATGCAATACAATGACTGTTTGAGGAGACAGCGATGAGCAAGGAAATACGTACTGTGGGTTTTGTGGGTTTGGGTGTCATGGGCAACCCTATGGCGGGCCATCTTCTGGCGGGCGGCAAGCGCCTGCTTGTGAATACCCGTTCGCCACAAAAAGCCCAAAACCTCCTGAATTCCGGTGCCGAGTGGCGTGAGAGCCCTGCTGAACTCGCGCCAGACTGTGATGCGATAATAACAATGGTGGGGTATCCCACAGATGTAGAGAATGTCTATTTCGGCCCGAAGGGGCTGATAGCTAACTGCAAGCCGGGAACAATCTTTATCGATATGAGCACCTCAAGGCCTGACCTCGCTGTGAAGATTGCAGAAGCAGCCGGCGCTGCGGGCTGCCTCGCGCTCGACGCACCAGTCTCAGGCGGCGACCTCGGCGCCAGGTCCGCCACCCTCACCATAATGGTAGGCGGTCCCCAGGCCGCCTACGACGCCGCCCTGCCCCTTTTCCAGCTCATGGGTAAGACCATCGTGCGCCAGGGCGGACCTGGCGCCGGCCAGCATACCAAGATGGCGAACCAAATCGCCATAGCGGGCAGCCTCACCGGCACTGTTGAATCCCTCACCTACGCCCGCAGCGCCGGCCTTGACCCTTCAACGGTACTGCTTTCCATTTCCAGCGGTTCCGCGGGCAGCTGGCAGCTTTCAAACCTCGGGCCTCGTATGCTCAAGGGCGACTTTGCGCCTGGATTCTACGTCAAGCACTTCCTTAAAGACCTTCGCATTGCCCTGGATGCGGCCAAATTCATGCACCTCCACCTGCCGATGCTCGAACTGGCGGAAAGCCTCTTTACCCGCGTTTCCAACGAAGGCATGGACAATCTGGGTACGCAGGCGCTCTATTGTCTTTACGAAAAAGGCCTTGCATGAAAAGCAAACCTGGCGGAAGACCTTTGGCAGGCGATGCGCCCAACCTTCTTTACCAGAAAGGCAAGTTCAACTTTGGCAAATGGAAAGGAGTCCCTGGCCGCGCGAACCTGCTCGATGCCAAACGGCCTTTTTCCTTTCCGCTTCTCAATCTTTTTAAAGCCTTTCGGTTAAAAGAGTGGCAGGCAATAGAAGTAGGGGATCGCGATTGGTTTCTTTTTGTCGTTCTTTACGATGCCAAGGCTCTCACGCTTGCGTCGATCGACCTCTGGGATAAGAGAAACCATCGCTCCTACAGCTATCAAAACATGAGCCTTGGGAGCCATGTCCAGTTCGGCGATTCCCTCTATCCTTCGGACACAACGTTTCTTAACAAGGATAGTTCCATAGGCATTTATGTTAACCCCGAGCGGAATGAACTTCGCCTGGCCGCCTCCTGTACCCCAGCAAAAAAAACGCCGATCATGCTCGATCTTTCTTTTACGCTCGCACAGGAAGCATGCCTACCTTTCTCGGTCTGTTTGCCCCTTTCAGAGGAGCGTGCGATCTATTCCACAAAAATCCTGATGCACTGTTCCGGCAAAATTCAGGCGGGCGAAACTTCGCATATCTTTGCACCTTCGGATTCGCTCGGTATTCTGGACGACCACAAGGGTTATTACCCTTATCATCTCCATTACGACTGGGTCACAGCCTTCGGCCTTCTGCCCGACAAACGAATGGCGGGCTTCAATTTGACCGACAACCAAGTCCGCGATCAAGCTCGCTACAATGAGAATCGGCTTTGGCTGGGCGACGATGTTTACGATCTTCCGCCAATCAAGATAACTCATCCTTATGGGCATGAAGGCACGTGGATCATCCAGGACACCGAAGGTCTTATCGATCTCACTTTCTATCCCGAGGTGCATCACAATATCGAAACAAATCTTGGCCTGGCCGGTGTAGACTATTCCGGACCATTTGGTCATTTTGAGGGTTTTATTCGTTCGCCTCTGGGAGATGAAATTGAAGCTTCCAAACTGTACGGAATGGGGGAAGACAAGAACCTCCGGCTTTGACGCCGCCTTTGACCCTGCCCAACTTGGGCCCTTGGCTCAGTTTTGCATAAATTTTCCTGTTGTTTTTGACTTTTTGGTCGTTGCGGACCCAAAAACACAGTGCTAAACTCAATCAACTATTTCTGACCATTGGATGAGCTCACTTGTGTATCTGCGCGTGGTCAACGTCTCTACCTGGGAGGATACCTATGAAGCGTTCCCTACTTGCATTGCTCGTGCTTTGCCTTGCAGTGAGCTCCACATTTGCGGCTCCGAAGAGCAAGGTTAAGATTGCCATGATCGTCGAATCAACCGTAGACGATAAGGGCTGGTGCCAGTCCATGCACGACGCCATTATGGCAGTGCAGAAAAAGTATGGCTCAT
The DNA here is from genome assembly GCA_017849315.1 of Treponema sp. GTDB lineage: Bacteria > Spirochaetota > Spirochaetia > Treponematales > Rectinemataceae > JAFIHQ01. Next base: position 1,827 of record JAFIHQ010000066.1, on the reverse strand, counting down.
CTCTTATCGAGTACAGCTACAGCGAGAAAATGAAACCAGTCGATGCTGGCTCTGCTGCGCGTCAGTATGTAGCCAAGGGCTACGACATCATTATTGGCCATGGTGCTCAGTATAAAAATGTGATGCTGGAAATGGCGGAGGAGTTCCCCAAGACAACCTTTGCATTCGGTACATCTGGCGAAATTGGGCCTAAGAATGTGTTTACTTATATGCCAGAAAGCGAAGAGACCGGCTATATCAACGGTATTATTGCAGGCTTAGTGACCAAGACCAACATAGTCGGCGTTGTTGGCCCTGTCGATGGTGGCGACGCCGCCCGCTATAACCGCGGTTTTGTACTCGGGGTCAAGGCTTCCAACCCGAAAGCACAGGTGCAGATAGCATATACAGGCAGTTTTGGCGACTTTGTGAAGGCTGCTGAACTGGCTCAAACGCAAATAAAGGCTGGTGCAGACGTTCTTACTGGCTCTGCTCAGCAAGCACTCGGTGGCTTGCGGGCAGTCGCTGAATACAAGGATAAGCCAGTGTGGTGGCTTGGTCAGGATACTGCTCAGCTCGGTATTCCGGAAAGCTACAAGGTCATTGCGGCTGCAAGCTATGCATACGAAGCTGTAGTTGAGACGCTTATTGACAAGCGACAAGCAGGCGTTCTTGGCGGCGAATGCATTCCACTCAACTTTGCCAATGGTGGTTTTATCTATGAGTTCAATGACAAAGTAGGTTCTGTGCTCACCCCTGCGGTGCGCAAGGCTGCCGAAAAGGCAAAAGCCGATATCACGGCCCGCAAACTGAAGATCGACTGGCAAAGCGTAAAGTAATATACAGTAAAGTAATACAAATGGAAGCAAAGAACGCGCCGAGATTCGATTCAAAGAACGGACAAACCTCAAAGCCTGCCAAGATACGCGAACTACGGGTGGAAGGGATCACAAAACGGTTCCCCGGCATTGTGGCCTGCGATTCGGTGGATCTGAGCGTGGGAGAAAACGAGATTCTTGCGCTTGTAGGTGAGAATGGCGCCGGCAAAACGACGCTTATGAACATCCTCATGGGGCTGTACCAGCCAGATGAGGGCAGGATTCTCATAAATGGGCAGCCCGTGCAGTTCAAATCGCCTCACGACGCGTTCGCTGCCGGCATTGGTATGGTGCACCAGCACTTCATGCTGGTGCCGAACATGACGGTGGCTGAGAATGTGGCGCTTGGCCTAAGAGAGAGCCACAAGCCGTTCAAGCTGGATCTTGCCACCGTCAAAAAGCGAATCGAAGAAGTCTCCACCCGTTACAACCTACCCGTACAGCCGGACGCCTACGTTTGGCAACTTTCGGTGGGTGAGCAGCAGCGTGTCGAGCTTATAAAAACGCTGTGCTTCGGGGCGCGCTTTCTCATTTTGGACGAACCGACAAGTGCGCTCACGCCGCAAGAGACAGATGAGCTTATCGGCCTCTTGAGGCGTATGTCCGCGGATATGTCGATCATTTTTATAAGCCATAAGCTGGCAGAAGTGACAACGCTTTCTGACAAGGTTGCGATTCTGCGTCACGGCAAGGTCGTTTTTAGGGGTAGCACCAAAGACCAGACGGCAGCGAGTCTTGCTGCGCTGATGACTGGGCACGAGGTTGTCTTGCCTCATAACGAATGCCTTGTCAATTGCGGTAAGGACTTACTGGTGGTGCAGGACCTTAAAGTACTTTCGGATCGCGGTTTTCTTGCGCTGGACGGGCTTTCGCTCACAGTCAAGTCAGGCGAAATCCTGGGGCTTGCCGGCGTGTCGGGCAATGGGCAGAAGGAATTGGCAGAAGCGCTTTCCGGGTTGCGCAAGATTGA
>JAFIHQ010000065.1 GCA_017849315.1 Treponema sp. | reverse complement strand
GATCATCTTGATGAAGATTCCGGCAAGGCTCCAAAGAATGGAGCACACTACCATGGCTGCGATGCCCCGCACTTCCTGACTGTGGCGATTCATGATAACTTCGTCCCTGTCAACCCCGTTCCCGCCCATTCTAGCGCTCCAGTTTCTGATACACGATCCGATGTGGCCTGTCTGCGTCGATTCCCAAGAGCTCGCGCCTGAACTGCGCATACTCCGTCCAGTTTCCGTCGAACCAGCGCACCTGCGAATCGCCCTCAAAGGCGAGAATATGCGTACAGACACGGTCCAGGAACCAGCGGTCATGGCTCACCACCAAGGCAGAGCCTGCAAACGTATCCAGAGCCTCTTCAAGGGCGCGCAAGGTGTTTACGTCCAGATCGTTCGTCGGTTCGTCAAGGAGCAGGACGTTGGCGCCCACCTTAACCATCATCGCCAGATTAAGCCTATTCCGTTCGCCACCGGAAAGCGAGCCCACTTTCTTCTGCTGATCCTGGCCCGAAAAATTGAACCAGCTGCAATACGCACGGCTGCTTATCTCTTTGCGTGGCCCGGCTTGCCCGCCTGATTTGGCGCCACCCTGCCCGGGGCCGCCTTTTCCACCCTGCCCCGCCCCCAGCACGATGATGTCCAGCCCATCGCTGAGCTGCTCCCACACCGTCTTGTCAGGATCGAGCGAAGCGCGCATCTGATCGGCATATGCCATGACGACCGTGTCGCCCAGCACAATACTGCCGGAATCAGGCGCTTCCTGCCCGGTGATCAGCTTGAGCAAGGTGGTTTTGCCCGCGCCATTGGGACCGACAACGCCAACAACCGCACCTGGCGGAACCTCAAAATCGAGATTCTGAAAGAGCAGTTTGTCGCCAAAAGATTTGGTCAGCTTGTCCGCCTTTATGACGACTTTGCCGAGCCGTGGCCCTGGCGGAATGGTGATCTTGGATTCGCGGATTTTCTCTTTGGTCTCCTCGGCCAGGAGTTTTTCGTACTGCTCGATACGCGCCTTGCTCTTGGCATGACGCCCTTTGGCGCTCATCGATATCCATTCAAGCTCGTGTGCCAACGTGCGCGCGCGCTCGGACTCGCCCTTTTCTTCAATTTCGAGCCTGCGCTTTTTCTGTTCCAGCCAGCTCGAGTAATTACCTTTCCAGGGGATGCCTTCGCCCCGGTCCAGCTCGAGAATCCAACCGGCCACATTGTCCAAAAAATACCGGTCGTGCGTTACCGCGATGACCGTGCCGGCGTACTCGCGCAAGTGGCGCTCGAGCCAGGCGACCGTCTCCGCATCCAAATGGTTCGTCGGCTCGTCCAAGAGCAAAATATCGGGCTTTTGCAAGAGCAGCCTGCAAAGCGCGACACGGCGGCGCTCCCCTCCGGACAGCGTGTCCACAATCTGATCCCCAGGCGGACAGCGCAGCGCTTCCATGGCGAAGTCCAGCCGCGAGTCCAAATCCCAGGCGCCAAGTACATCCAGCTTTTCCTGGAGCGCCGCCTGTTTGGCCGCGAGTTTGTCAAAATCCGCATCCGGATCGCCAAACGCTTCGTTGACCTGGTCGAATTCTGCCAGGGCATCGACCACTTCCTGCACGCCCTCACTCACCACCTCGCGCACTGTCTTGCCCGGTTCAAGGTAAGGCTCCTGCTCCAAAAACCCAATCGAGTAGCCCGGTGCGCAGGAAATTTCTCCGGAAAACTCCGTGTCCTTTCCTGCGATGATGCGCAGGAGCGAAGACTTGCCAGAGCCATTAAGCCCGATTACGCCGATTTTTGCGCCGTAATAATACGATAAACTTATATCTTTGAGTACTTGCTTTGTTCCGTACCGCTTGGAAACGCGGTACATCGAGTAGATAATTTTCTTGTCGTCGTAGGTGCTGGCCATGCCCTACTATAGCTGGAAAACTGAAATTCGTCTTCCCCTTGGCCCGCACCACGATCAGCACTTTCTTCTGCTGGAAAGCAAGTTACTTACTTAGTTGATTCTGAAAAGCTTTGAGATGATTCTCTGATGCATCCTTCAGTGTCTGGAAGAGTGACCTGATGTCGGCATAGGTGGCCGCCTGCAGTGCTGGCGCTCCAAGGAATCTGTTGTACATTGCGATGTTCTCGATCTCGGCCTGCACTCCGGCCCGGTTGGCTTCCTCTAATGTCGAGGGAACCACAATTCTGCCACCTGCTTCGTCCAGCGGCACGCTCAAATTGTACTTTGAGAATGCGCTTTTCAGGTAAGAAACATGGGTCTCTTCGGCGCTGACAATGTTGCTGAAGGGCCTCACATTTCCGAACTTTGCCAAAATGGCCTTATACTCCGCTCTGGCCAGGTACTCGTCCTGGATTGCGTAGACGAGCATCTCCTCGATGGTGAGATCTTTGTCCGCCTTCGCTGCTGCAGCGCCGTAGGGCTCTTGTGTTGTGGCCGAATAGGCTCCTGATGCCAGTACGAACAGCAGCAAACCGACTGCCAACCCTTTCATCCTTGTTCCTGTAGTCTCCATACATGCTCCTTGTATTCCGGATATACAGAAAACACCGGGCTCTAAAATATATTACACTTTGAATATTACATTTAATTAATGTTTAAGATTTAGGTTATGCTGGTGTTATGTGGCAGATGATTCGATTTCCTTGAAGTAGCGCACGGTTCGCACGCGCAACTCCATGGTTGCATCGTCGTCGCAGACCAGGATGGCCTTGGGATGCAACTGCAAGCAGCTTAAGGTCCACATGTGGTTGATGCCTTCTTCGACCGCCTTGTGCAGCGCCATAGCCTTGTTCTGCCCCGACACAAGAATGAGCACTTCTCGGGCATCCATTACAGTGCCCACCCCCACCGTAAGCGCGGTGGACGGCACCTTCTCGGGATCGTTATCGAAAAACCGGCTGTTGACCCGCTTTGTGTCCTCGGTGAGCGTTTTGACTCGCGTGCGCGACGATAAGGACGAGCCGGGTTCGTTGAACGCCATGTGGCCGTCCTCACCCACACCGCCCACAAAAAGGTCGATGCCGCCGCAGAGCTGGATCTTCTCTTCATATTGGGCACATTCCGCGTCCAAGTCCGGCGCCATGCCATTGAGGATATGCACGTTCTCTTTTTCTATATCTATATGAGAAAAAAAGTTATCCCACATGAATCGGTAATAGCTCTGTGGATGCTCAGGCGGCAGACCTACGTACTCGTCCATGTTGAAGGTTATGACATTTTTGAACGAAACCTTGCCCTGTTTACAAAAGTCGATGAGGTACCGATACATGCCAAGCGGCGTAGAACCTGTCGGCAGGCCGAGCACAAAAGGCCTGGCAGGGCTTAGCTGGCTGGCACGATCATTGGGTCCTATATGTGCCGTGACAGCGTTGATCCTTGCTGCCACGTACCTGGCAGCCCACGCTGCCACTTCGTCGTAAGTATCTTTTATTACAACTCGCATAGCTTATCCTCGATCCTGATTTGTACCCTGATCCGTACGTGGAGAAGGCTTGTCCTCCAAAGCATTGTTCGCACTGTCGGCGGCTGCAAGGGTTGAGTACACAAACTTACCATTCACCATTGTGGCCACCACATCAAAGCTGGGCGAAACAATAGTGAGATCGGCAATATAGTCTGGGCTCAGCTCGCCACGACTACCAAGCTTGTGGACACGGGCAGGGTTGGAGGACGCCATTTTTACAGCCGATTCCAGCGATATGCCATAGCTCACGAGGTTTGCAAGCCCTTCAATCATGGTGAGGGAACTGCCGGCGATAACATCGTCGGTACAGCGCAAAAACACCCTGTCACTCAAATAGACTTCTTCATTGTTGGCAAAGAATGGCCCTTTGGCCTGCTTTGTGGGCTTAAGCGCATCGGTGACAAGCACGATATTGGTGTCCGGCTTATCGCGTACAAGAAGCCGCACCAGGTCCGGGTGCACGTGTTTGCCATCTACAATGATCTCGCAAGACAAATCCGGCTGGATAAGAATAGCACCAACCGCGTTCGGGTTGCGGTGGTGCAGTTGGCTCATTGCATTGAACATGTGTGTTGAGTGGCGGATGCCTGCCTGCATACCCTCGATAATATTCTCGTAGGTGGCGTTCGTGTGCCCCGCTTGGAGCACTATGCCCATTTTTATGCAATAGAG